>JAVVGB010000125.1:0-2542 GCA_032249315.1 Thermoproteota archaeon | reverse complement strand
GCAAGTTCTTCAAGAAACTTTTTAACTTCTTCATTTATATTTACATTTTCTTTTTCTAATAATTCTTTAATTTCTTTCTTAATTCTGACACTAACCACTGTCGACATAATAATTTTTTTATATTTACAAATATATAAATATTATGTTTACAATATGTAATCATTTATGTATTAATAAAAGAGATTACTAGAGTTTAACATTTCTTTCGTTCAATTCTTTTATTCGCATAAGCGAAAATATTTTACAAAGAAAAAAGAAAGAATTCAATTACAAAAAAACTGTTATAAAATCAAGAACAATATGAGTATTGCCATTTAATTTCGTAAAGTTAATATAATACTTATTTTCACTTAATTTGATCCTTCAATAAAATTTTTTTAATAAAATTAAAATTTTTAGAAATAAAAATCCTTTTTCTCCAATTTTACCTATGAATAAAATAATAAGCTATGCTATACCTGTTTTAATACTAGGAATAATATTAACAGGTGTCTTTATTGTTATACCAAACCTTCAAAATCAAGAAAAAGATAAAGTTCAGGTTGGCAAAGAAGAAAGATTTAGAACTTTTAATTCAGCTGAAGAAATTAAAAACTTTCTAATAGAAAATACTAAAAGAGATGGAATGATGCCTTGGTTTATATCATTTTCACCCCCAATACCTCCTCACCCATCTTTACCACCTTCAGTCAGAATATCATCAGTAATAGAACCATATTCTTTACCAGTTACTTATACAGGATTTCCGCCACCTCCAGGGCCTCCACCACCCTTACCTACTCCCACATTCACACCAGTACCTCCATCTGCAGATACTTTAATGTCCACAGCATCTACTCCAACATATTATTCAAAAACAAATGTTCAAGTTGAAGGCGTAGATGAAGCAGATATAGTGAAAACCGATGGAGAATACATATATGCATTTATTAATAAAGAAATCGTTATAGCTAAGGCTTATCCTGTTGAGGAAGCAAGAATTGTTAGCAAGATAAACATTCAAGCTTTGCAAAATCAATGGTACCCCCAAGTTTGGCTTTACGTTTATCAGGATAAGCTTATCGTTATATTTGTAAAAGAACATGGAATGGCAATACAAGAGATTACCGTAACATCACCATCAGCAGAGTATGCTTATACAATTCCTTATTATTATCCTTTAATATACACAACTGTTTTAGTTTATAATATTAAAGAAAGGTCAAATCCAAATTTGGAATGGAATGTTACAATGGAAGGTAGCTATGTTGCAAGCAGAATGATTAAAGAAAATGTTTACATTATTACAGCAAATCCAATAATTAGCAATGAAGTAAAGCTTCCTGTAATTTATAATAATGACGAAAAAATACAAGTTAAACCCAGCGATATTTACTATACTCCTTATGCTGATTTTGCATTCCAAATGACAATGTTAGTTAATTTAAACGTAATTAATCAAAATTTAGAATATAAAGGATTTTTGTTAGGAGCAACTAATACAATATATGTATCTTTAAAGAACATTTACATTACTCAATACATTTACTCGCCTAGATGGTTCCAAAGAACTTTAACATCAAGCACAGAACAAGATTATACAGTTATTCATAGAATAAATATACAAAATGGAATAAAATACGAAGCTGTTGGCAAGGTACCTGGATTTTTATTAAATCAGTTCTCAATGGACGAATATAAAGAGTATTTCAGAGTTGCAACGACATCTCTTATATTCACAGTATCCGCATTTACTGTTGCACCCACAGAAACAACAATCTTTAATCCACCACCAACTCCACCTCCAATTCCTACTACAAGCAATAATATTTACATTTTAAATATGGATTTGCAAATAGTAGGTAAAATAGAGAATATTGAAATAGGAGAAAGAATTTATTCTGTTAGATTTGTTCAAGAAAAATGTTATTTGGTTACATTTAGACAAATAGATCCATTTTTTGTAATAGATCTAAGTGACGTTAAAAATCCAAAAATATTAGGATATTTAAAGATTCCAGGATTTTCAACATATTTGCATCCAATAAATGAAACAATGATTTTAGGTATTGGTCAAGAACAATGGAATCAGGTTAAAATCTCATTGTTTGATGTAAGCGACTTCAATAATCCAAAAGAGGTATCAAAGATAATTATAGGTAACAGATCTCAATATGCATTCTCTGAAGCTTTATATGAACATAAAGCATTTTTATTTGATCCCTTAAGAAAGTTAATTATATTGCCATTCTTTATATCCAACTATAAAGTCTTTTCAATTAATGGAACAGTTCAAATTTATAATCATACAATTCCAATAAGATGGGATGTATTTACTGATTGGCAAGGTGTTTTAGTTTTTGAAATCAACGATAAGATATATTTGAAGGGAAACGTAACTCATATAAATTTCGAAGAAATATTTAAAATAGTTCAGGAAAAATTAATGAGCAGAGATTATTACTTTTATATAGAGATTATAGATAAAGCGATAAAGAGAGCATTGTTCATTGAAGACTTCTTATATACAATATCAGATTCTAAAATAAAGATAAATAACATA
>JAVVGB010000124.1:0-2566 GCA_032249315.1 Thermoproteota archaeon | reverse complement strand
TCTTTAAAATACACTTTATAATTCTCTGCAATACCTATTGTTTTAATAAATTCTATAAATTCAAGGAATTGGCTTACATAATTCATTGGAACAGCAAAAAAGGTTAAATAACCATTTTCTGAACCATATTTCCTTACATAATAAATTAATGTAGGATTCTTTTTAATTATATTTTCAAATATTTCAGCATATTTCATTTTGATTTTAAATAATACTACTATAGTAGATAATCCTAGTCTAAAGTGATTCGGAAATACATTAAATTGCAATTTTCCTTTTTTTATTAGTCTATTATATCTATATACAATATCAGTATAGGAAAATTCTGAATTTTTTCTTTTTATTTTTTTAAAAATTTCTAATAAAGCTTTTCTAGGACCATACTTTTCTATATATTTAAGAATAATGATGTCTTTTTCGGTAATTTTATTAAAACGTAATATGTCATGCTCTGTTTGCTTATAATTCATATACTTTTATTAGCATTAGAAAATATAAATATATAAGTCGAAAAAATTAAACTTAAAATAATTTAAAATTTAAGTAGGCGGTAAAGGAGGTCCAGGCTTCTCTTTTCCATCAGGAACAACTGCTGTTAGTACTATTGCAACTACTATTGGTAATGCATACCAAGCCAAGATTTTTAATATTTCTTTTTTTACGTTCATGGTTAATATAATAATATCTTTAGGGTATATAAATTTTTCTTGCAAAATTTACAAGAGGCATAGCGGACTATTTTTGTAAATTTTGCAAGAGCAAATCACCTTTATAAGTTATTAAGTTAATTAAGCTTATGAGCATTCCAGTAAAAGGTTTTGTAAATACAAACATTTATGCAAGTTTTAAGCCAATAAAAAAAGCAAATTCGATGGTAATTGTTGGCAATAAAATTCTATATATAGGAAAACAAGAAGTAGCTGAAATTTTAACTAAAAAATTAAATGGAGAAATAATAGATTTAAAAGGAAAAACTGTTATTCCAGCTTTTATAGATTCTCATATTCATTTAGATTCCTTGGCAATTTTTTTAAATTCCTTAGATTTAAGAGATGTAAAATCTATCGATGAGCTTAAAAATAAACTTAAAGAATATTACGAGAAAAATAAAGAATTAAGCTTTATTTATGGAAGAGGATGGGATCAAGAAAAGCTTGGAAGATGGCCAAACAAAAATGATCTAGATGAAGTAGTTAAAGAAAAACCTGTTTTTTTAGAAAGAATTTGTGGACATGCAGGAGTTGTTAATTCTAATTTATTGGAAATTTTAGAAAAAAATGAATTTGTAAAAGAAAATGGAATTGTTTTAGAAAATGCTTTACAAAAAATTAGAAAAATGATGAAATATAATGAAGACGAAATGATAAAATTTTTCCAAAATTTGTTTAATTATTTGCTTTCCTTTGGTATTACAACCTGTGGCTTTGTTTCTTGTGATATTTTTTCTTTTAATATTTTAAGAAAAATGAATGAAAAAGGAATTTTACCAATAAGAGTAAGGGTTTACTTGAATTATGATTCTTTGAAATATATAAAAGAGAAAAAAATTGAAGGAAACGAATTTTTAAAAGTTTTAGGAGTTAAAATTTTTTCAGATGGTTCTTTAGGTGCAAGAACTGCTGCATTATCAAAACCTTATAATGATGATAAAGAAAATAAAGGAATATTGTTTTACAAAAAAGAAGAATTAGTTGAAATAATAAAAGAAGTAAATGAATTAAATTTGCAATTAGCTATACATGCAATAGGAGATGAAGCAATTGATGTTGTTTTGAATTCTTTAAAGGAATTTAAAAATATAGAAAGGTTAAGACATAGAATAGAGCATGCATCTGTAATAAGAGAAGAACAAATTGAAATGATTTCTAAATTAAAAATATGTGTTTGTGTTCAGCCTCATTTTATTAAAAGCGATTGGTGGGTTTTAAAAAGATTAGGTGAAGAAAGAGCAAAATGGATCTATCCTTTAAAATCAATGATAAATAAAAATTTAAAATTAGGTTTCTCAACAGATGCTCCTGTAGAACCTGTAAATCCTTTTGAAACAATATATGTTGCAGTAAAAAGAGACAATGTAGATTTATTAAAATATACAAAGGAGGAAAGTATTTCTTTGGAAGAAGCTTTGCATTTTTATACTTACGGTTCTTCGTATTTGCTATTTGAAGAGGAAAATTTAGGAAGTTTATCAAGCGGTAAAATAGCTGATTTTATTGTTTTAGATAAGGATCCTTTTAAAGTATCTTTAGAAGAATTAAAAAACATAAAAGTGTTAATGACTTTCGTAGGAGGAGAATTAAAATATAAAGCTAATAATAAATAAAACCTTAATTTAAAAAATTGTGAACCTTCAGAAATTGTTATTTTAAGTTATTGGAAACTTAAAAAATGAATTTAATGGTATTATTTAAAAAAGTTTGAAAAGAAGAAAATAAAAATATATAAGGATGAAATTTATATGTTAAGAACTGAATGTATCCCATAAAGGGAATTGAAATAAGAATAAATAATAAGGAAAAATTAATTTTTAATAGATGAGGAGGAAGAGAAGAGCTGAAAAAATGAA
>JAVVGB010000123.1:0-2598 GCA_032249315.1 Thermoproteota archaeon | reverse complement strand
TTCAATTATTTCTTTTTTATGCTTTATTATTCTAGCCATTTTTCAAATCTCCTTTTGAATTCATCTAAAACTTCCAATGCCTTTCTCGCAGTTTTCTCGCAGTATTCTTTATCTAAATATCTTGAAGTTATATAAGCTTCTTCGATTAAATCAAAAGAATCGGAAAATTATTCATAAAAATTAAAAAAATCTTTATTTAATTCCTTTAGCTCGTTGATCAATCCAATGATTTTATACGTCTTTGGATATTCACCAAAATTTTTGAATAAAATATATTTTAAATATAATTGAATTGATTGTTCAACAAAAAATAAAACGAACTTATATCTCTTTTCTAAATAAGCTTCTTTTGCTTTCTTTTCGAAATATTCTGCGTTTTCCTTAAGAAAAGTACCCATTTAATAAATTATTATTTTATTTATTTTTTAATTTTATTAAAATAAATATTTGTTTTTAAATTTAATTCATATGGAAGAAATAAAAGATAAAAATGTAATGTTGACTATTGATTGCTGGAAATATGTTTTTTCTTGGAGAACATTAGGTGGATGCTACATTAGATGTTTTTTAATTTTTACAGAAGATTCTTTGGTTGAACTTGAAACAAGTCATTCAGATATTTCACCTCCTTTTAAAAGAGGTTCTTATGGTTATGATCTATTAAGCAATGTTTTCTGGGGAATCATAGACACAATTTTTTATGAAATTAAAAGTTATGGTGATAAATTAAATAAAGAAGTTTATAAGAATAAAACGTTAAAAATTGAAGACTTTTTAAATTTTTTAAATAAAAATAAAATAAAATATAAAATTAAAAATATATTAAGTTATAATGAATTAAAATATATAAAAGTTAAAGAAAAAGGAAAAGTTTCAATTAAAAGAGATGATCTGGAATTTAGCCTAGAGATTGTTGGAGAAAAGAAAAGAAAGTATGAAGCTTATTTACCTGAAAGATCAATTTACAATGAAATTTGTGACAAATTTAAATCTTTATTGTATGGAAAAATTTATTTTGAAAAACAAAACAAGAATTTATTAAAATTTTAAAATTTAGTTAAACTAGCTTTCTCATCAACAATCATTAAACTTATAATTAATATGAATTATATGATATAATGCTAAAAGTTGCTTTAATTCAGCCAAATTCAAAAGGTACCATTGAAGAAATAATTGAAAGAGCTGAGAGGCTCATTTCGCAAGCAGCAAAAATGGGTGCTGAACTAGCTTGCTTACCTGAGCATTGGATTCATGCTAAAGATTTTAATAATCATCTTCCAATATTTACAAAATTAGCTAAAAAGGAAAATATAGCTATAGCAACAGGAGGAAACTATGTAGAAGATAAAGAAGGAAGGAAGGTAAGAAGTTATTTCATAAACAATGAAGGAGAAGTGATAGGAAAACAAGATAAAATTCATTTATTTAGAGGAGAAAAAGAAGTAGCATTGCCAGGAAATGAATTTAATGTTTTTAATTTTAACGATACAAAAATATCCATTTGTATTTGTCATGATCTAGTTTATCCTGAAGCTGTTAGAATATTTGTACTTAAAGGAGCAGAAATATTGCTTTGTCCTTCAAGAATTAAAAAAATAGGTTATGAACCTTGGAAGCTTTACGTTTTAACAAGAGCTTTAGAAAACAGAATAAATATTATAGCTGTTAATACTCTTTTGTTACCAGAATTTGAAGGTAAAAGTTTTGCTGTTGATTTTGATATAGTTGATGATATAATTACACCAAAAATTATAGCTTCAGCTGAAGGAAAAGAAGATTTTATTATTGCTGAAATTGACCCTAAAAAGATGGAAAAATTTAGGAAAGAAAGACTAAATAATAGAAGGCCTGAAGTTTATGTTGATATTTTGAAAAAATAAAATGTTAACAACAAAGGACCTTGAAAATTATTTAAAAGAAAACAACATAACTTACGAAATACAAATACATGAAGAAACTTATAGTGCTGCTAAGGCTAGCGAAATTCTAAAAGTTGAAATTGATAAGATAATTAAATCGTTGATTTTTATTAATGAAAAAGATGAACCAATATTAGTGATTATTCTGGGAAATAAAAAAGTAAATCAAACAAAATTGGCAAAAATGCTTGGTTTTAAGAAATTAAGATTAGCTAAACCTGAAGAAGTTATAGAACATACTGGATATGAAGCAGGCGGCGTTCCTCCTGTAGGACATAAAAAGCAGTTACAATGCTATATTGATGAAGAAATAATTGGTAAAGAATTTGTTTATGGTGGTGGAGGAGCAGTAAATGCTACTCTAAAAATTAAGCCTAAAGATATTATAAGATTAACACAAGGGAAAGTTATAAGAATGCCGATTTAAAAATTTGATAAACATTTATAATTGCTTTTTTTATTATATACATAATGGATACGAAATTAATAAAAACCGCTATTAGCAGAACATTAGTAATTGCTATAATAGTACTAATAGTATTAGCTGGTATAGGAATAGGAATATATTATAGCACTTTACAGCCAACCCCAACACCAACGCCTACACCAACACCTACTCCTACCCCCACACCAACCCCAACACCACCGCCTCCTCAAAAAGTATTACATGAACAAGTAC
>JAVVGB010000122.1:0-2639 GCA_032249315.1 Thermoproteota archaeon | reverse complement strand
TTTTCAATTTCTTCTTCAAAAATTTTTACGCCTTCATCTATAACATATCTTAAAGAAGTTTCGACATCAAGCTTTCTTACACATCTAAAATTTCCATAATATGCTAACCATCCAGGATATCCATTCAATCTTTCAACTACATTCTCTATTTCTTCCATACTTATGTTAATGTTGAATTCGTTAAATCCTCTAATAAGGAACTCTTTTGATTTCTCTTTACTAAACGGTTGAAGGTAAATAACTGCTGGCTTTCTACCATATAGCGGAGATGAAGGTGAAGGATTTAAAAGCTTATTGATCAATCCTACCATAGAACCTGTGAAAATAATTCTTATGTTAGGATATGTATCCCAAATTCTTTTTAGTAATCTAAGGAAATGTATTGAAGAAACATATTGAACTTCATCCAATGCAATAATTTTATTTTCTAATCTAGAAAATATATCCTCAGCAATTCTACTCCATTTAAATTCTAAGAATTTTAAATCTAAACTTAATTCCTTAAGAGAATATCCTAGCTGTGAAGCTATTGAAAGTATAAAGTCTTTAAATCCTCTTATGCCGCTTAAATTTATATAAATTGCATCATGTTCTTTAATGAACGTTTTCACAAGGCTTGACTTTCCAACCATTCTTCTACCCAAAACTACAACCCATTCAGTTTTTACCAATCTTTCCAATTCTTTATATTCCTTATCTCTACCAAAGAGATCCTTTATATTTTCCTTAGGATGAAGATCAAAAATCATGGTTACCTATGTAACCAGTTACCAATGTAACTTATAAAGTTTATGCTTTAAAAGACGCAAAAAGATTGAGTGAAAAATTTGAATGATATTTTAATTTATACTTCTTATATTCAGTTTTAAATTATATTGACTTTTAATAATTGAATTAATGACATTAGAGTGTTTCCAATAATAAAATCTGTACTTAAGAAGTAATTTTACTGAATCCATAGCTTTTTCCGTATTACTTTAAAATTAATAGTAAACTAGGAGAAAAATTGCTTTTAGCTTTTGATTTTCCAATGGCTTCCACAGCGGGTTTTGAATATTTTGTTAAAACAAGTTAGTATTGCTTCGATAATATTTTCTTTAATGTGACTTATAATAGTAAGTATATATCATTATTAAAAATAAAAGTTAAAGTTAAAAGTCAAGTTTTCTTAAACATTTCTGAATAAAATAAATAAGAGCCAAAGGAAAGTATCAAATATGCTAAAGAGTAAAAGACATCAACAAAACTTCCTCCATAATATATTCCAAAGCTAAAAGTAATGTTATATAAGATATCTCCGATTGAATATAGCAAAATTCCAAAGAAAAAGTAAGAATAAATTTTAGAAATTAATCCTTTTAAAAAAATAATTATTAAAGGTATAATTAAAGCTAAAATAATTCCATCCATAATTACGTAAATATAATCAAAAAAGACCAATTCAGGAGTAAAAATTACATCTTTTAATAAAAATATCATAAAAGAATAAACAAAAGAATAAAGTAAAAAGAAAGATATAATTAAATTTTTATTCAAAACAAATAATCGTCTAAAAAGAAAAATTATCATTATTAAAAAATAAATAAAGAAAAAATATGAGGCTGTCCAAAAATAATCGGCTGGTGAAATATCAGGTGTTTCTCCAAAGATTCCATAAATAAGCCAAATTAAAAAAGCTAAAAAGTCAAGAAAAAATGCTAGAAAGAAAAAAATAAAAGCTAGAAATAAAAAGTAATGTTCCTTTTTAGTAATTTTTATAATTAGAAAGGAAAAAATAAGTGCAGGAATAATTACAACAGTCATTATCGTTCTTGATATAATATCATTCAAATAGCTATAACCTACAAGACCAAAATAAACATAGATTAAAATTATAATTATAAGAATTAGGATTTGTTTGATCATATTTTCTAATTTTATTTTAAAAATAAAAATTTTTCATATCTTACTAAATTTTTTAAAAAGATTGAAAATGTTGCTATTTATTATAAAGAATGTCAGCCCATTAAACGGTAAATTTTGTATGAACCTATCGATAGAGATAAATAGCTTAAAGCAAAAAGCATAGAAGTATAGCTTCCTGGATAATAGCTTCCAATTGAAAATTGAGCTTCAAAGGAAATTCTTCCAAAAATTGCTAAAATTATCGCTAAGAAAATAAATGCCCAGCTTTTTGAAAATTCTCCTTTTAAGAAAAATGTTAAATAAAAAATTGCAAATGAAAGTGTTATGCCTCCTATTCCATAATAAATCAAAAATGCAATTAAACTTTCTGTGAACAATATCTCTTTTAAAGAATAAATTAAAAAAATATATATTAAAAAGAAAATTAAAGATATTATTATTGAATAATTTTTTACTTTCGATTTTAAAATAATATTTTTAAAGTAATATAAAAATAAAATTGATAAAAATAAAGCAAGGATCAATGCTGAAAACCAGAAAATATTATATGGAGGGTTTTCAAAAGGATATTCATTATAGATCATAGAGTAAGTTAAGCGAAATGCATTACCTATTGCTAAAATTATAGATGAAACAAAAAGGAACAAGATTAGATAAAAGTAAGGTAAACTTTTTATTCTAAGGGTTTTAAAGCTATAAAAAGGAAAAGGTAGAACACATAACAATAAAATCAA
>JAVVGB010000121.1:0-2671 GCA_032249315.1 Thermoproteota archaeon | reverse complement strand
TTACCTCTGTTTAATATATTTTTAGGATCAAAAACCTTCTTAATTTGCTTCATTAGTTCTATATTAATAGTTGAATTCTTATATTGAAATTCTTGAAGTAAAAGTTTCTTTTTCTCAAGACCAATTCCATGCTCAGCTGAAACACTTCCTCCATATTTTAAAGCTATTTTTCCTGTTTCCAATAGGAAATCTTCTGCTTTCTTAATTTCTTTTTCATCTGAAGGATCTGTAAAAAATAGTATATGAATGTTGCCATCGCCTATATGCCCTAGCAAAGACATTTTATAACCAAAATTCTTATTGCATTCTTCAATTTCTCTCAATGTCTGCGGTAGCTTAGAAGGAGGTACCACGATATCGCCACTTATCATATAATGTTCTGGTTTTTCTTTTTCAAGCAAAAGAGAAGAAAATACTCCTTTTCTTGCAAGATATATTCTTTCCATTTCCAAAGGGTCTGTAGTTACTTTAATTTGAATAGGACTGAAGGAAGATAAAACTTTATGAGCATGTTCTAATTGCTCGTTTAATGACTTTTCTTCATAGGATACCAAGTCTATTATTAGCATGACATTTGCCTTTTCAGGATATGTTATTCCCTTTGCTTTCTTTATCGATTCCATAGCAACTTTATCTAAGAATTCAGCAATTAAAGGAGTAAAGCCTTCTTCCTTTATCTTTGCAACAGCTTCTCCTGCTTTTTCAATTGAATCATAATATGCTAGAATTCTACCAATTAGCTTTGGTTTTGGAGCAATTTTCAATATAGCCTTTGTAATTATAGCCAAAGTTCCTTCACTTCCTATCATTAAAGCAGTTAAATCATATCCCAATGATTTTTTTAAAACCTTTCCTCCAAACTGAGTAATTGTTCCATTAGGTAAAACAACTTCCATTCCTAAGACCCATTCCTTTGTAGTTCCATACATTACAGCTCTTAATCCACCTGCATTTGTGGCTATTGTTCCTCCTACCGTTGAAGCTATTGAACTTGCAGGATCTGGAGGGTAAAAGTAGCCATATTTACTTAAATAAGCATTTAAATTATCAAGTCTAACACCAGCTTCGGCTACTACATATCTGCTTACAATATCAAGCTCAAGTATTTTATCAAATTTAAGCATGCTAATTACAATACTATTTTCTAAAGGAACTGAAGAACCTGTTACCGAAGTGCCTGCACCTCTTACATATACTGGCACCTCTTCTTCGTAGCAAATTTTCATTATTTCTGATAGTTGAGTAACATTGTTAGGAATTGCTACAGCCATGGGCAAAGATCCTTTAAAATAAGATGCATCCCTTGAATAAGGAATCAGTTCTTCTTTTTTGGTTAACAACGAATCTTTATCTAAAATTTTAGATAGCTTTTTTATAATATCCACATAATATATTGTTGTTAAACATTCTTAAATCTTATTAAAATCTATATGGATCTAATTGGCAATACTTTTTTATACCAAGTATATAACTTTACGGTTATTCTAAAACTATTATAGTAATCGTTTTGTTTTTAGCCGTTAAATAAAACTTCATATAAAATTTTAAAGTAAATTTTTCCTCATTTCGTAAATTTCCTTTTTTAATTCTTCTGCTTCTTCCTCTTTAAGTATTCCGAAGTACTTTTCGATCTTTTTCCTTCGTAAGCTAATAGATTCTTCTATTAATTCCTCTATAATATCGCTAAAACTCTTATTACCCTTAATTTTAGCTAGCTTATTGTAAACATCATCTCTTATCATTATAGTTTTCATAACTGCCTATATGAATATGTCTTATCTATTTTTAGAAATTTAAGCTTTATTAAAATGAAGCTCTCAATTAAGAAGGGATTTTCCATCAGCTTCAAGGTTTACTAAAACGAGTCTCAACAAAAGTTCATATTTGTTTAATTGTTTTATTAGCTAAGGTTTAAGCAACGTTAGAACCAAACCAAAATTTGCTAATTTATACAACTTTTATGTAATAATATTGGGATTAGATGGGAGAAAGCGAAGAAATTTTAAAAGAGAGGTATGCTACTCCTTTAAAGTCTGCAGAAATATTAATAGGTAAGAAAAAACTTAGATCATTTGCTTCTCGTGCTGAATCACTTCTACCAAAAGCTCAAAGACTCTTGAATGAAGTAGATATTTTATTAAAAAATCCTGAAATTGAAAGATTAACTAGGACTAGCTTACCTTTTGAACGTGTTTTTTGGGCTATAGCTCTGTTTATCTTTTTATTGATATTATTGTTGGCATTTCTTGGTTCGCCATTCAGTTCATTAGTCCGCATATTAGTCACATTATTTATATTACTTATTTTGTTCACATTTTTTGCAAATTTATTTGGTGGCACCAGAAATAGCAAAGGTATTATTAAAGAGATTAATTCGCTAATAGAAGGTACAAACAAAATTATAGACGATTTGTCAAGGGAAGGTATTTACATTTCTCCTATAGCACCTGTAGAAGTAGTAGGCGAAGATTCTGAAAGCTTACGTTCCGCGCTCAATTCAGGAAAGGATAGGCTTTTAACTGTTATAGGATTTCTTCAAGCATTAAGGAAATATAAGGAAGGTAAATAAAAAAGCTGATATTAATTTAATTTTTATTTTTATTCTTTGATTATTATTTTGGATGATGAAATCCCCACAGACAGAAAAATGAAGAATGAGACCCTCTCTGAT
>JAVVGB010000120.1:0-2684 GCA_032249315.1 Thermoproteota archaeon | reverse complement strand
AATATAGAACAATTAGTGACTTTAGAAAATATTATGAATATTTCTTTTATTTAATTGAGTATTAAATTAGGAAATTTTTATTACTGCAAAAATATTATATTCAAATTGACCTTCCTCATTCATATCATTCGCTGAATACTTGTACAAAATAGAAAGTTGAAGTGATGAGAAACTTCGGAGAGGATTTCTATCTTTTCAAAATATTAAGGCAAACTAATATTAAGATTGAACAATTTGATCGCATTTTGAGTAGTTCTTTCAGCTACTTCCATTATCGGAACCTTCTTTATTTGGGAAATCAATCCTGCTGAAACTATAACATTTGAAGGAGCATTTCTAACATTTTTTTCAGGACCTAAAACAGGTGCATCACTTTCTAGCAATATGTTATCTAAAGATAAATGCTTAACCAACTTTTGTTTTTGCTCAGATCTTACTACAGATGGAGGAATAGAAAAATAAAAACCTCTTTTTGCTCCTTCTATTGCATAGCCTACTGAACCATCAAAGGCATGCATAACTACTTTAGTTATTCCAGATTCAATTAGCATTTTTATAGCATATTTACCTGCACTTCTTGAATGAACAACTAATGGCAAATTTAAATCTATAGCTAAATTTATCCAATGCTTAAATATTCTTTTTTGAATTTCTTTTTGCTTTTCACTTCGAAAAATAAAAAAATCTAAGCCTACTTCTCCTATTCCAACAATTTTATCTTTATTTTTTATTATCCAATCTGTAATTTCGTTTACTTTATTTTCATCTAAAATTGTATAATCTAAACCTAAAGTGATTTCCACAAAGTCTTTGTATTTTTCCTTTATTTGAAGACTTTTGTTTAGAGAATCAAAATCTAATGCAGAAGTTATAATTTTAACAACACCTACGCTTCTTGCATTTTTTATTATTTCATCTAAATCATTTGTAAAAGATTCGTCATCCAAATGACAATGTACATCGACAAGTTTAATCATTCTATGCCCAACAATGCCTTGGCTTCTTCACTCATTCTATCAGGAGTCCATCTTGGCTCCCAAACAATTTTTACTTCAGCTTCTTTAACTCCTTTAACTTTTAATAATTCTTGTTTAACATATTCTGGAAACCATATTGCAGCAGGACAAAAAGGTGCTGTTAAGGTCATAACAACGGTTACTTTGTTACCTTCAATTTTTAAATCGTAAATTAGACCCAGATCAACTATATTTATTGGTATTTCTGGGTCATAACAATTCTTTAATGCCTGAATAACTTCTTCTTTATTTATTTCCTCGCTCATAATTTCATTAAAAGCTATCTAAGTTAAATTTTTTTCGATAATTGCTTCGAATAATTTATTACGCTTACTCTAGCTGCTACTTGCATAGCTAAGTCTATGTAAGCTTTAGAAGAAGGACTTTCAGAATTAAATAACAATGCTAATTTTCCTTCATCAGATTTCGTTCTGATTTCTGGATCAAAGGGTATTTCTCCTAGAAAGTGAACATTGTATTTTTTAGCCATTTCTCTAGCTCCTCCTGAACCAAAAATATAATTTTTACTTCCACATTTCTCGCATAAATAATAACTCATATTTTCAACAACTCCAAGTATTTCTACATTTAATTTTTTAAACATTGTTAGAGCTTTAGATGCAATTTTAACTGCAGCATCTTGAGGTGTGGTAACAATAATTACTCCTGTTAATGGTAAAGTTTGGGCTAAAGTTAAGGGAACATCTCCTGTTCCTGGAGGCAAATCAACTATTAAATAATCCAATTCGCCCCAATCTACATCCATGATCATTTGTCTTAAAACGTTAGATAAAATAGGACCACGCCAAATTAAAGGTGTATCTTCTGTAATAAAAAATCCTATTGACATTACTTTTATATTATGAGAAATGGGAGGAATTAGCTTTACACCATTAGTCCTAACAGGTTCATTTATTTTTAGCATTGTTGGAATGCTCGGGCCATAAATATCTCCATCAAGTAAACCTACTTTTACATTAAATTTAGATAAAGCTAAGGCTAAATTACATGCCAAAGTTGTTTTTCCAACACCTCCTTTACCGCTTGCTATAGCTATAACATTTTTAACTGTAGGTAATATATCTTCAGGAGTTATCAATCTTGATGTTGTCTTTGCACTCAATTTTACTTCGACATTTAAATTTGGATAAGCTTTGGTTACGGCTTCTTTTACACTTTTTTCTATTTGATTACCCAATGGACAAGCAGGAGTGGTTAATTCAACTTCAATAAAAACCTTATCATTTTCAACTTCAACTTTTTTAACCATTCCAAGCTTAACTATGCTAACACCTAATTCAGGATCTTTAACGTTGTTTAATATATCGAGTATATCCTTATCTTTTATCATCAAATATTCGTAATTTAGCTTATATTTATATTTTATACTTAATATTTATGGAAATAATTTCTTTGAAATGGTTAAGGCGAGGATTTAAGCTTATGCAATACTCTTTAATTATAATATCTATCTTTGCAATAGTTAATTCTTTTCTTATTCTATTTCAAGCTTTAGATTTTGGTTTATTATTCATTATTGGCTATATTCTTTTATTTTTATCAATAATTTTACTCTTAATAGATTCACAATATGTTGAATCTTTTTCTTTTATAATTTCTATTCCATTAATTTTAATTTTTTTAATTTTACCTTTTATTCTTAATTTT
>JAVVGB010000119.1:0-2692 GCA_032249315.1 Thermoproteota archaeon | reverse complement strand
CCGCCATCACCATATTTTGTAAAATAACCAATTAGTATTTCGCTTTTATCTCCTGTTCCTAAAACTAAATAATTCATGGAATTAGCATAATAATATAACAATGTCATTCTTATTCTTGGACTCAAATTACCTATGGTTTTATAATCAGCTTTAATTTTTACACTATTCAAGAAAGATTTTTTAATTTCGCTTATCTCAATTATTTCATATTTTAAATTTAATGTATTACAAACGTTAATAGCATCATTTAAATCTTCTTCTGGTGTTAAATCCTTTTCAGGCATGATTAATGCAAATAATTTTTCATTTCCTAAAGCTTTACATGCAGCATAAGCTGTTGTAGCAGAATCTATACCTCCGCTTATTCCTATTACATAACCTTTAGCTTTTGAATTTTCTAAACATTTCTTTAAAAAATTAGAAATTTGTATTAATACTTCTTCATAGTTTAGTTTTGGTAAATTGATCATAAAGTATTTAACTTATTTCATATACATAAAATTAATGAAATTTAAGGTTGCTTTAGCACAAATAAGTTCTGAGTTAGGTAATATAAAATTGAATATTGAGAAGATGTTGGAGTATATAAAGTTAGCTTCTTCAAAAGGTTGCAATATAGTTATTTTTCCTGAGTTGAGTTTAACGGGCTACTATATGAGAGATCTTGTTTATGAATTAGCTGAAACAATACCCGGTGAATCATTTGATACAATTAAAGAAGAAAGTGTTAAAAACAATATTCATACCGTATTCGGGATGCCTGAAAGATTGAATAAATTTAGTGATATTATTTTCAATAGCTTAGTATGGATCTATCCTAATGGAGAATATAAAGTTTACCGTAAGATTTATTTGCCTACTTATAGAATATTCGAAGAACAGAAGTATTTTAGAAATGGTTCTTCTCCTGTTTATGTAAATACAGAATATGGTAATTTTGGTTTAACAATATGTTTTGATGTTTTCTTTCCTGAACTAACTAGATACTATTCAATTAAGGGTTGTCATACAGTTATAAACATCTCAGCATCTCCTAGTCCTAGTAAAAGATATTTTGAAACATTGCTACAAGCAAGAGCTTTGGAAAATA
The DNA here is from genome assembly GCA_032249315.1 of Thermoproteota archaeon. Lineage (GTDB taxonomy): Archaea > Thermoproteota > Thermoprotei > Gearchaeales > Gearchaeaceae > SCGC-AAA471-B05. The sequence continues at coordinate 1,602 of JAVVGB010000119.1, read as the reverse complement.
CGATCAATGTAATATATGTTAATACTGTAGGTGTTTACGAAGGAATTAATTTTTGGGGAGGAAGTTGCATAATAGATGCAAAAGGAGAAATTTTATCAAAAGCAAAGTATTTTGAGGAGGATTTTATTGTTTCAGAGATAAATTTAGAAGAATTAATAGCTGCAAAGAAAAATAGACCAATTCTTAAACATTTAAATAAGGATATTTTTAAAACAATTTACGATACTTTAAATGAAATTAATTTTTATTGATATAGATGGAACAATAACTAATTCAAAAGGTTTAATACCATATTTATCTTTAAAATATATAAATCTTTTAAAAAAAGAAAATTTTAAAATAGTATTAACATCTGCAAATTGTTACTTTGTTGTAAAGACCTTACAAAAATATTTAGGATTAGCAGATTACTTAATAGCAGAAAATGGCGGTGTCATTGAAATGGAGGATAAGTATACGATACTAGCTAATAAAGAATATGCTTTAAAAGCAGCAACTATTTTGAAGAAAGAATTTCCTATTTTAAAGGAAAATTGGACGAGCAACATAAGATTAAGTGATTATGTTTTTTCTAGACCTGATGAAAATGTTATTCAAAAAATAAAAAGATATGTTAATGAAAATCAAGAATTGAATGTAAAAATATATGATACAAAATTCTCTTTGCAAATAATTGACAAAAACGTAGATAAAGGAGTAGCAGCAAAATTTTTGTTAAATAAACTAGGTTTTTCTTTTGAAAATACTTATGCAATAGGTGATAGTGAAGTAGATATTCCTATTTTTAAAGCAGTAAATACATCATATGCGTTAAAAAATTCACCTTCAGAGGTTAAAAGTTCGGCTACTTTTGTTACTTCTAAAAGTTATTACAGAGGCTTTATAGAAGCTATTAGAAAAATTATTAATAAATAATTTTGCTAAGATTTTTTCATATATGTTAAACGATAAAGTAGACAAAGTAAGTCAAGTCTTTAATAAAAATGAAGGAGAGATGGTCAAAGTTAGAGGATGGATAAATAATATCAGAGTTCAAGGAGGTTTGACATTTATAGATTTAAGAGATTCTACAGGAATAATACAAGTAACGATAAAAAGATCTAATTTGGGAGAACAGTTATATGATGAAATTGTAAGCAAGGCTAAAAGAGAGACATCATTAATAGTTGAAGGAATAGTTAAAAATGATCCAAGAGCTCCTGGAGGAAAGGAAATTCTTTGCAACAAAATTGATGTTATATCTTACAGTGAAGTTTATCCCATTAGAAAAGGTTTATCTATAAGCAAATTATTAGATTTAAGGCATTTATATTTTAGAAGAACTAGATTCCAGTCAATACTAAAAATACGTAGTACTGTAATAGATGCTGCAAGAGAATGGTTTAAAGAAAATGGTTTCTTTGAAATTCAATGTCCAACCTTTATTACCGCTGCTGTAGAAGGGGGTGCTACGCTTTTTGAAGTAAATTATTTTAATAAAAAAGCTTACTTAACACAAAGTTCTCAATTTTATTTGGAAGCTGCAATCTTTGGTTTTGAAAAAGTATTTACAATTCAACCTTCATTTAGAGCAGAAAAATCAAGAACAAGAAAGCATTTAAC
>JAVVGB010000118.1:0-2807 GCA_032249315.1 Thermoproteota archaeon | reverse complement strand
TATAATAGATCTTTTAAGTGAAGGAAAAATAAGGGATGAAAAAATTTTAAAATGGGCAAAAAAAGAAGCTAAGAATGAAGAGAAAATAAAAGAAATAATTAGCAACTTGCAAGTTTTTTATACTAAAAGTGGCCAAAGATACACAATTATAGATATTAGGAAAGTTAAATTACCTGGAAGTCTTGTAGCTAAATATGCAAGTATTGAAAAAAACTTAGACTTTACTGTAGTAATTTATCCAAGACTTAACGTTTCATTTTATGCAGGAATGAATAAAAATATAAATCTGTTACCTGTTGCTAAAAAATATAACGGTGGAGGCCATCCTTTTGCATGCGGATGCTTACCCAAGTTATCTTTTAAATCTAAGTTATTAACAAAGATTTTCAAAGGATATATACCGAAGGAAATAAAGGAAGTAATTAATACTGTGAATGAACTAATATGAAGAGAATAGTTGTAGGAATATCTGGTGCATCAGGTGCAATATATGGTATAAGAACATTAATTAGGCTAAAAGAGTTAAATCATGAAAGTTATTTGGTAGTAACAAGTGCTGCTTGGCAGGTTATAAAAGATGAATTAAATTATTCTAAAGAAGATGTAATTAAATTATCAACTAAATACTATGATGAATTTGATTTTACAGCACCTATTTCCAGTGGCTCATATCCTACTGATGGGATGATTATTGCTCCATGTTCTATGAAAACAGTAGCAGCAATAGCAAACGGAATTTCTAATAATTTACTTTTAAGAGCAGCAGATATATGCATAAAAGAAAAAAGACCTTTAGTATTGTTAATAAGGGAAACACCTTTAAGCTCAATTCATCTTAAAAATCTATATACTTTATCTAAAATTCCTAATGTAACTATTTTCCCTCCATTACCAGCATGGTATTCTAAGCCTACAGATTTAATAGATATTGTTGATCAAAGTATTGCAAGAGCTTTAAGATATTTAGGAATAGAAGATCCTAAACTAAGAATATGGAAAGGATATGAAGATTAAGGACATCTTAAAAAGTTGAAGAAACAAGTTTTTTGAATCTTAGGGCATCATCATACATATAAATATTATTAAATAAGATGTAAACTTCATTAACATCTAAATTTTTTATAATTTTTAAAAGATTTTGCAAATCTTCATCTGTATATTTATATTTATACATGGTTTTTCCAAGGCCGTGCAACCTAAAGTATGCTATCTTATTAATTCCAAAATATGTAGCTTCCTCTTTTAAAGGATCTGTACAGTGAATAAGATTAAACTTTTTACATAAATTTGAAATATTTTCTTTGCTCCATCCTCTTAATTCAATAGCAATTTCCAGATTGTTTCTTTCTATCTTAGAAAAGAAGTTTTCTGAATTCTTTATTCCATTTTCATCATCTTTAAAGCTTGAAGGCAATTGAATAACGCATACTTTTGAATTTAATGCTTCGCCTATTTTTATTTGTTCTCTCCAATATTCAATTACTTCGTTTGTAACTCTTAATGAACCAACCTTATTCTTTAATTCTTCTAAGTTCTTTATTCCGCTTCTTTTCCATGTAGGAGAGCTTACATCATGGGTTATTCCTTGGAAACATTTAAATGTGAACTCGAAATCTTCAGGTGCTTCTCTTCTTAATTCTTTCATTTTATCTAATGAAGGTAATTTATAAAATGTTTCCTGTAATTCAACTAATTTAAAATTTTCATAATAATCTTTTCTTTTTCTTTGAAAACCGCAACAGCCTATTTTTATTTTCATTAGTTTAAAATTTTATTAATTAATATAAAAATTCAAAAATTATGACAGAAATTACAATAGAGGAATTTTCAAAGCTTGATATAAGAGTAGGTAAAGTTATAGAAGCTAAGAGAGTAGAAGGTACATATAAATTAATTTTACTTAAAGTAAATTTAGGAAACGAAATAAGAACAATTGTAGCAGGAATAGGAGATCAATATGAGCCTGATTTTCTTTTAAATAAAAGAGTTATAGTATTAGCTAATTTAAAACCAAAAATAATAAGAGGAATCGAGAGCAAAGGAATGATCTTATGTGCAGTAGATGAAAATCAAAATGTTTATCCTTTAACTACAATGGGGGAAGCTAAGGAAGGTTCTAAAGTTTATTAAGAAGTTTATTCAATTGTATATAAATGGACCAACAAGAAAATTTAATCTTTGAAAATTTACTATACTTAGAAGACCAGTTTCTATTTAAACGTGTTTCTTTGTTTGAAAAATTTATTAATAAAGATTTAGAAAAATACAAAAATTCTCCTTATTATGAATCTTTAATATATGCTTTAAAAGGAGGAAAAAGATTAAGGCCTATAATTTTATTTTTAACTGCTGAAACTCTAGGAATGCCAAAGGAAGATTATTTTCCAGTAGCCTTTGCTATAGAACTTATTCATACTGTTTCTTTAGTTCATGATGATATGATCGATAAAGAAGTTTATAGAAGAGGATTAAAATCATATTATTTAGTTTATGGAGAAGAACAAGCAATATTGTTAGCTGATTTTACTTTAGCTTTGGTTTTAGAATTGGTAAACAGATATAAAAATAAGCAAGTAGCTTCAATATTAGCAGATACCGTTAGAAGCATGAGCGAAGGACAATTACTTGAAATAAAATTAAGGAATCAAAATGAAATTAATTGGGAAAATTACTTTCAAATTATTCAAAATAAAACAGCTTCTTTATTTGAAGCTTCTGCAAGGATAGGAGCTATATTGTCAACAGATAACGAATTTTATATAGAATCTGCAAGCTTTTTTGGAAGATATTTAGGTATTGCTTATCAG
>JAVVGB010000117.1:0-2862 GCA_032249315.1 Thermoproteota archaeon | reverse complement strand
TATAGTTAGACAATCATTACTAGGTGTGCAGGGAATTAATCCTTTATTTATTGATTATTTGTATTTACTATCATTTGCTTCCTTTTTAGCAATTTTAGGAATAATATTATCTTTAAGATATCTATCAAAATAAAAGTACAGAATTTCTCAACATAAAAATACTGACAATTTATTTTAAATATTTAATTTAAATTCTTTTTTATTTTTAAATAATTAAAAAAGTTGTTTTATTTCTAAATTTTTACAAATGAGAATAAGAAAGATTTATATACTTCTTAAATATTTATAAAATATGACAAAATATATATTTGGATCTAAAGAATGGCTTGAACATTTTGCTAAGTTATTAAACGAAGATGAAAATTATAGAAAAGCAGCTAAAGATTGGGAAGACCCTATTACATTAATAGTAACAAATTTGCCTCCTAGAGTAAAAGAATATTTTAAAAAAGAACAAATAATTGTTTGGTTTGATCTTTGGCATGGAGAATGTAGAGCTGTGGAAATTTTAAATGATCCCAATGAAAGAAAATCAGGAATAACTTTGACAGGAAGCTATTCTACTATAAAAAAGATAGCCTTAGGAAGCTTAAGTCCCACAGTTGCAGTTATGACTGGACAGCTTAAAGCTAAAGGAAATGTAATGAAGCTTATAACAAATGCAGGAGCTTCTGCTGCCTTTGTAAATGTAATAAAGAAAGTTCCTACCGAATTTTTGGAATGAAAGCTTTAAAATGGTATGCTCCCTATGATTTAAGGGTAGAAGAAGCTGAAGAACCTAAAATAATAAAAGAAACTGATGCTTTAATTAGACCTACCTTAGTAGGAATTTGCGGAACAGATCTACATATTTATAGAGGATATTTGCAAATTGTTCCAGGAAATATAATAGGTCATGAATTTATTGGAATAGTTGAAGAGGTAGGTAAAGAAGTTAAAGAATTTTCGAAAGGAGACAAAGTAGTAGTTTCATGCTGGGTTGCAGATGGTAAATGCTGGTATTGCAAGCGAGGATATTATACACAATGTGTAAATATTAACATATTTGGTCTTGGTCCTCTTTACGGTGAAACATTGCAAGGTGCTTTTTCTGAGCTTATTCGTGTTCCTAATGCTGATGTTGTTCTTTATAAAATTCCAGAAAATATTCCAGATGAGAAATTAGTTATGCTAAGTGATGGTCTTCCTGCTGGTTATGCTGGAATTGTTGAAGGAGGAATGAAAGCTGGCGATTCTGTTGCAATTTTAGGCTTTGGACCTATAGGAGCTGTAGCAGGTATGTGTGCAAAAGCGTTAGGGGCATCTTTAATTATAGCTATAGATGTTATTGAAGAAAGACTTAAATTAGCCAAAGAACTAGGATTTGAAACATTAAATGCAAAAGAGGTAGATATTGAAGAAGAAGTAAGGAATTTAACAGATGGTAGAGGAGCAGACCTTGTAGTTGAAGCTATAGGAGGTTCTGAAGAAATATTAAGAAAAGCTATAGCATTAACTAGAAGAAAGGGAAATATAAGCGTATTAGGCTTTCATGCCCATGATTATAATCTTCCTGCTGGACAATTATGGGTATCTGAAAAAAGAATGATCTTTTCAATAGGAGATCCTATAAAATACAGATATGAATTATTGGAATTAATAAAGCACAATAGAATAGATATAAGCAAAATAATAACCCATAAATTAAGTTTAGATGAAGCACCTAAAGGATTCGAATTATTTGATAAGAAATTGGCATTTAAGGTTGTAATAAAACCATAAATTAATCATCACTTTTAACTTTAGAAACAAAGGGATTTCCTTTAATAAAAAATCTAAGATCTTCCTCTAAATCTCTTTTAACTCCTATTCTTTTTGAAGAACAAATTTCAAATTTTTCCTTTTCTTTATTTAATGCAAGAAAAAGACTTGATTTTGTATTTAACAAGCTTTTTTCATTAAATTTTTTGTCTATCTTTAAAGCTTTAGTAATTCTTCCTGGACCTCTTGTATTTGCATTGAAATTCAAAGGCTCAACGGCTCTTATAAGAACAGCTCCTATTTCATTTTTCGGATGAGCTACGACATTTAAAAGCCAATTTGAATGAACCATATAAATAAAAGCTATGCCAGGTTCCATTATCATTGCCCTATTATATTTCTTTATTCCTTTATAGGCTCTTGAAGCTGGATCATTGTAGCCATAATAAGCTTCCGTTTCTACTATTTTTGAAATTAAGAAATTTCCTTTAATTCTTCTTACTAAAAAATTACCTAATAATTCTATTGCTACGATTTTGGGATCTCTTTCAAAGAAGTCTTTATTAAAAGCAATAAATTTCATAAAAAAATTTAAAATAAAGGTTATATAAAGCGTAAGGAAAATTTAAAATATGAAAATAAAATATATCTTTAAGAATTTTTTAGATTTCCTTTTAATAGGTACAACTCCAATTAGATTAATTGAAGGAATAATCTTGAACATTTTGGTTTTATCATTTTCTCTTTCTTTCTTTATTTTTGGTTATTCATTTATCCTTATTTTACTTTCAGCCACATGTTTAGTTGCATTTAAACATCTAAGAACATGTAGAATTCTTTATGAAGTTAGAATAGATGAATTAGAAGCATTTCAAAGTAAAAGTTTGAAATTCCATAAAAGCGTGGATTTAATTATAAAAATCTTTGAATATTATTTAATAGGTTTTAGCATATACTTAATTTTATATTTTACTAGCTTATTATTGGGATTTACAGATTTACCTAGCTTTTTAATAATCTTAACTCCATTTTTATATGCCTTTATAACAATATTTGGACATTTTTCGAGAGTAAAAGCCATAAAAGAAGTTAGCATAATTAATCGTAATTTAAACATTTAAA
>JAVVGB010000116.1:0-2989 GCA_032249315.1 Thermoproteota archaeon | reverse complement strand
AGAGAATTTATTCGACTATTCATCTCGCTCCTTAAATTGTTTATTTCATTCCTCAAAGATGCTATTTCGCTTTTCATCTCATTTCTCAAAGAATCTATTCTATTATTCGTTGAATCTATTCTATGATTTGTTGAATCTATTCTATCATTCATTGAATCAATTCTGCTACTAAGCTCATTCCTTGTAGCTATTACTTCGTTTCTTAAAGAACTTATATCACTTTTTAAATCATCCACTCTTTTAGATAATTCTTCGACTCTTCCCTCAATTCTTGAGAGCTTTTCTGTTTCCACAATACTCATAATAAATTTATTAAAAAAGCTATAAAAACTTATACCTAAAATATTTAGATTAAATGTTTGTAGCATTTTTTAATTTGTAAATTTGTAAGGTAAAATAATTAATTCTTGTAAATAATTAGTTATAAACATAAGTTACTTTACCAGAACTCTTCTATTTTTGGTGGTGTTTGACTTATATCACATAGTGATACTAACATTATCGGCGCTGTTATTACTATCTCCCACGCTCCTCCAGGCTGGCCATATTTAGGCTTTACTCGTCCTTGATATTTAATTATTGCATGGTCTAAACCTGCAATAGGAAGACCTCCTATTCTGTATTTAGGCTCTTTTGGTAGTGCCAAAAGCTCCATGGCCACCTTTGGATCGTCAGTTAACAATGTGGTCCAGTAAGTCCCATAGGGATTTGTTGAGAATACCATCATTCTTTTCTTGATAAACTCCACTTCCTTATTGCTACTTGTATATCTATATATGTAGAATTTGGTATCTAACTGCTTTATTTTATCATATATTAAATTCCCAAACTTATCTTTTTTTGGAAATATTTCGGAATTGCTCCAGTAATTATAATCAGTTGCATATGACATAAGCAGATTCAAAGATCAGGAAGATTAATAGTTGGATGTATCATATACTTAATTTGCTTATACATTTCAAGGAAGGAATTTTCGACTTCTTCCAATTTTAGCTCATACACCTTTGGTCCCAAGGATTTCTCTTCTATCTTTCTTACTCCATTTTCCTTCCATATATAAATTCTTCGCTCAGCTTCAAACTTATTTCCTAAGAATTTAATTTCTTCTAAGTTAAGTGATACGTGCAAATCTCCAACATTAAAGCTAACTATTACACTGAATGTATCCATAGGATATGCTTCATATTCTACATTTTGCACTTCTTTATTCCTACTTTGATTCCTTTCTTTAATAAAGGCTATCTTTAATTTTGTTGCAAAGATTTCTGCACCCTTAGCAATTATATCCATCTTCCTACGATTATCATGATCCAAAGCAAACTCCCAGAAGTCTTCCTGGCTCTTTCTTGGAATACTCATTATTATATAAAATATTGTAGTATTTATATAAATTTCTAATAATAATTCTTTAAATTTATATCATTTGTTTTGATACAACAGATTAATAAAACACAAATAACTTTTATTAAAATTAGTTCTTTAAGTCTAAGATGGAAGAATAAAGCAAAATAGAACTCTCCTCCATAGATTGAATTGCAGGAAAGAATCATTATGATAAAGCTCAAAGGTCGTAATTTTATCTGAAGCTAATAATAATTTCTATGATTTGACTAAAGTAATATAATTTCAATTATTAATTAATTTGAAAATTTTACTTTTTTAAAGTTTAACTTTATGTTTCATATATTTTTTAGTGATATTTAAATGTGGAAATATTTATACTTAAACCATTATTAATATTTTATGATAGGAAAAATCTTGGTAAGGAAAGCCGATGATAAAGGTAGAATTTTAATTTCAGAATTTAGGGAAAAAGAAGTTTATTTAGTAAATCTAGGTTCTGGTTATTTTGTTACCGATAATAAAAATGTTGCTGAAAAAGTAGCTGAGAATGCTTCGAAGGCTTTTGATGAAGAATTTTTAAAGTTAGTTGAAGAGCTTGGCATCACTGCTGAGGAAGCGAAGAAGATTTTAGAAAAGGAGACACTAAAGGAAGCTTTATAAAGGAAGAAAAATCATTATAGATATGAGCGTCTGCTCTTTTAGACAAGTCTTCACTCTCTCTAATCAAGAAAGTCTCCACGGTATAAAAAAGCTATAAAAGCCTATACTATTAATGTTTATGTGATTTCTTTATATTAGGAAATACATGTGAGACTAATTTCCTATCAATGAATAGCAGTTATAAAAAAGAATAGTTATTAAAGTTTAGATGGCCGTCGGCGGGCCATCAAAATATTCGTGAGAAATCTAATACTCGCGCGTATAAGCGTACCCAATTTTGCCAATCCTTTGCTTTATGTTATAGAAGCTCAAGTTTCACTTCATGATAACTCATCAATCATTCTCATTTGAGATGGTTAAGATTCAGAGAATATACATTTAAGTTCATTTCGATCATTCCATAACAAAGAACATTAAAATTATAGGATACGATTCTATTACGGAAGAATAATTTACGAAAGTTACTTGCTTAAGTTCAACTTTATTAGTCTTTTAATCAAGGGTAACCTTGCTTTAACATTTTCTACTTCAAGCTTTGCTTCATGAAAACCAAAAACATGAAGGTAATTCGCAGCATCTTAGCCTATTTGCACATCTATGCTTATCTTATCGGAAAGCTTTCTTACAGCTTTTTCAAGCAAGGTAACTGTCCACCTTCCCTTCTCTTCAGCTTCCTTTGCTTCAGGAAGGTTAAAACGCTCAGATAATAATTTAATGCATTCATCTGCAGCCTTATATAGTTTCTCAGAAGATTGAACCGCATCTCCCTTAGCCAAATATTCTTCAGCTTCAGCAAACAAATTCTTAATAATCTCAATTCTCTTAGATACTGCCATCACTACACAATAAACAATTCTTATATAAATCTTTACTCTTTCCATTTTTTGATATCAATTGGATTGAAAGATTGAATATCTACAGGAAAAAGACAAAAGTAAAGGCTTACCAAAATCTTCTAGAAGTCGTTTGCTTAAAGAAATAGAAC
>JAVVGB010000115.1:0-3074 GCA_032249315.1 Thermoproteota archaeon | reverse complement strand
ATTTTAGCTATTGCATTAACTCCATTAAAACTATTCCTTACTTCTTCATCCGAATGTTCATGGGATATGTAACCGATTGGTTTTAATATAATATTTTCTAGTTTTTCCATAATTATATTCAATTTTATTTGAATAAATTATTCTTAAAAAAATTTGAATAAGATTAAAAAAATTAGAAATATTAAGTTTTCTCTCTTAATTTTTAATAGTGTTGATAGGAAAGAGCTTTAATTCGAAAGGATTTATTAATAAAATACCAGCAAATAATGTTGATAGGGATAAAAGGATTAGGAATATTGAGAAAGCGATCAAGCTAATTATTGTTTCCCTCATTGTAACTGTAATGATCGGAGCCTACATTATGGGCTTTAATCTTATAAATGTAACTTTTTTAAACACTCTTATCAACGAACAGACAAATACGCCCATCAATAACATATTCGCTAATAATGCCTGTTCAACAAACGACTTCATGAAACTTTATTCAGAAGCCATGAAACTTGAGACTGGTAATTATTTGGGAAAGATTATATTTTATTCAATGTCCAATGGAACCAAACCACCTAATTCTAAAATAGGTTTCTATCTACGTGGCTTTTCTGATGAGAATCAGTATGATGAGATAATCAAAGGAATAAAAATGGAGATCTTTTTCCACGATCCCAAAAAGAATGTTTGCAAAAAGGTTTATGAGGATATTGTTGTCAGATGGTCAAAAATGGAATATACTATAGATGATCAAGTAGATGTATATTATTTGGTTGTAGTTAAAGTTATTGATAAGAAGGAAAGAATTGTTGATGCCAAAGCTTCTTTAATTTATGTATCTTTTCTTCAAGAAGTGAATGCAAAGCTTGTTTCTGATAAGAAAGTTTATGGAAGGTGGGAAGTAATGAAATTCTGTCTAGTTAATGAAGGACCAACAAGAATAGAGTTTGGTTTGGATTATTACGTCTATTACTATAATGGAACAGAATGGACTAGAGCAGAATGGCTTGAACCTGGAATAATTCCACTTATACTGATAGTTTTAGAGCCTGGTCAAGCCGAATGTTTTGAATTGAATTTAAATGGAACAAAACCTGGTAAATATATGCTAGTTAAAGAGATCTATGCACAGGGAGTAAAAGATGGGAAAAGAAAGCTAACTTTAGAATTTGAAGTAGTAGAAAATTTAGATTTAGTAAAAATAGCTTCGTTATCAATTCAAGTCCTATTTATTATTAAAACATTTAAAGTATTTTCCAAGGCTGGTTATTTTAAAATCGTTAATTATTATTATTAAATAAACTATTATCTTTTAAGAAAAAATAGATTTTATGCAAGTTAAAAAATATATTAATTTTGTATAAAAAGTATAAGATATTGCTCTATACAATATTTTTCTTTAGAGACGTTGCCATTTTCAATTATAAAGTTATATACTTCTGGGGGTGAATATTAGTTTAGGGGCAGAAGTGCTATTTGATGAAAGACCTAAAGTTAATAAAAAAGAACTTTTCGATAGAGAAAAAGAAATAGAGGAAATAATATCAAATCTAAATAGCCCGCTATTAATTATAACAGGAATTAGAAGGATTGGGAAAACTTCAGTTATGAATGTTGCATTAAACGAATCCAAGATTCCATTTATTGTAATTGATTGCAGGAAGCTTAAAGAAAATTACAGCAGAGCTGAACTTTACAGAGTTTTCTCTGAAGCGTTATCTTCAATTTTAGATAAAATTAAAGAAATTCTTAGCAGAATAAGAGGAATTACGATACTTGGTAATTTTGTTGAAATATCTTGGAAAGGAAGGAATTTTGTAAGTTTATCTGATCTTTTTGACCATTTGAACGAAAGAAGGTTAATAATAGCTTTGGATGAAGCTCAAAGATTAAGAGGACCTTTATCTAAAGAAATAAAAGATGCTATAGCTCATTCTTATGATTACAATAGAAATTTGACTTTTATTTTAACTGGTTCAGAAGTAGGATTATTATATGATTTTATAGGAATCGAAGATCCTAAGTCTCCTTTATATGGAAGATATTTTCATGAGATTAAGATAGAAAGATTTGATAAGGAAACTTCCTTGAATTTCATGAGAAAAGGCTTTGAAGAGTTAAATCTTAAAGTTGATGAAAAAACTTTGAATGAAATAGTTGAGATGTTTGATGGTATTCTAGGCTGGCTAGTATTTGTAGGAAATTATTATTATAACAAGAGAAACATAAATGAAATAAAGGAAGCTGCGATTTCTGTAGCATTGCAAGAAATTAAAAATTTTATTGAAGAAAAAAGAAAACAATCAATAATAGTTGCAAGGAGATATGAGAATCTTCTTAAATGTTTATCCAAAGGTTTCAATAGCTGGTCTAAGTTATTAAGATGTTTAGAGGATGCAGAAGGTTCAAGCATTTCTACAAGCGTTTTGGATAATCTTATAAAGAATCTTGAAAAGATGAGCATAATCAAAGATTACAATTTCCTTGATCCTATATATGCAGAAGCGGTTAAAAGATTATAATTTTTAGATTTCTCTCCTAAGCTTTATGTAGTAATTGAATATCATTAAAGTTAAAAACTTATTAAATTTGTTATTTAGCCATAAATAATTAATTTCAAATTAAATATAAAATATGGTCAAAATTACTATAATCTTGGATGATGATTTGTATAGAGAACTTGTAGAAGAAGCTATTAAAAAGTATGGTAGTACTAGGAAGCTTTCGCTTATAATAAATGAAAAGCTTCGTCAAGCGAAAATTTCTTCTAAGCGGAAAAAGAGAATGACAATAAAGTTGGGAAGAATGCTTAAAGAAGAAGAATTGAATCGAATTTTAGAAGAAATATGGTAAGAAGAGATATGATATGAAATTGATACCATGTTTTGATCTACAATATAAATAACTTAATTATTTAAGCTTTTAGTAATAATATTTTTTATGAATAATATTTACTTTTATTTATCAAATATTTATAATAAAAACCATTATGAGGTCGATAAACCTTTTCAAGCAATTCTTAAATATTTCGTAGGAAAGCCTATTGATTTATTTTCAATAGGTGAATTCGTAGGCAGAGAATTATA
>JAVVGB010000114.1:0-3161 GCA_032249315.1 Thermoproteota archaeon | reverse complement strand
CAATAGTAAACTGGTACATAAATTCCTTCCATTTGTTCCAAGGATATTTTATCAACATGCTTTTTCATTTGCCTATCATTCTTCATTCTATTCCAGAAAATTTCTTCCATTTTGCTTTTATCCAAACTTTCCAAAACGAAAATTTGAAAACCAGGATTTAGATATTCGTAATAGCCACAATAATTACATTTAATAACTACAGAGTCAGGTGTATATTCAATAGGAGCTGAACAATTTTTACACTTATAAACTTCAATAACTTCCATAATACTGTAATTTACTAAAGGTATAAATACTTATTGACTTATCGCAGCTTGCAATCAATGATTATTTAAAGCCATTTGTGAACCTCATGGGAACTAGAATATGATAAGAAAATAAATTATCACAATTAACTTTATATCGATAATGTTCTAGAGTCTCTTAATGCGTCCTTGTCACAAATAACCGTATTTCATTTTCTTACACTAAAGCTTATATAATAGGTAGGAAAATTATATGTAGTTATGGGTTCATGGGTAACTGTGTCTACAAAAGTTAGGAAGGAATTGTTAGAAAAAGCTAGAAAATATGGAATAAATGTAAGCAAAACATTAAGGAATGCTTTAGAAGAGGAAGTTAAAAGAAAAGAAATTGAAGAAACAAAGAGATTATTTGAAGAAGCATCTAAAGAGCTTAGTAAAATAAGCAGTGATGAAATAGTTTCTGAAATAAGAAAAATGAGAGAAACAAGATGAATTTACTGTTTGACGCAAGCAGTATATTCGAGCTAATAAAAGTTAAAGGGCCAGACGCTCTCCAATATGTCAAAGGAAATTACACTATAAGCTTAGTTCATTATGAATTGGGTAACGTATTATGGAAATATAGGAATAAAATAAACGTAGGAATTGTCTTCAATGCAATTGCTAAGCTTTTAAGCGAAATGAATGTAATTCATGTAAACATTGATAAAGAGAGTTTAAATGAAGCTATAAAATATAACGTTACCTACTATGATATGGCTTATCTTTTAACTTCTAAAAGATTGAATGTTAAGCTTGTAACAGAAGATAAAAAGTTAATAGAGTTCGGAGGAATTAGAATTTCACAATTGAACATTTAAAATTTATAATTGATTTGGTTCAAGCCTAGGAACTTCTAAAGAATCAAAATGTTTGTCAAAAGATACTATACCTTTTAAATTTAAACCTTTTGCAACAGAATACTGGATCGCGTCATCTATATCTAAAATTCTCCTTTCAACATATTCTAATGCTCTTAATAAGTCTGAGATTTTGCTATGATAAACGTTAATGCCCTTATAAGAAGTAAGGCTTAATAAAAAAGATTTTATTTCATTTATTTTGTTATATTTTGCAAGAATTATCATTATCGAATATAAAGAGAAATCTGTTAAAAATGCTTTTAAATGTCCTTTTTTAATTTTATTTAATAGTATTTCACATTCTTTCTTTCTATCTTGAGCTAACATTACTTCCAAAAAGATATTTGTATCAAGAAGATACATATTATTTAAACCATAATTTCTTAGCTAAATGTTGTAAATCCACAGAATTCATTTTTACTTCAGAAAGAATACCCCTGATCGCTTCTACAGGATCTCCTTCAAATTTAACATCCTCAATGCTATTTAACCATTTTTCTATGGCTTCTTCTGCAGCCTTACTTAAAGCTCCTTTCTTATAACCAAATCTTCTCATAGCTGCTTCCCTGAATCGTTCTTCCAAATCTTTCCTTATCTGAATTTTTAATCCTGCCATATGTTATTATGTTATTATTTTCATAAAAACTTTTTTCCTTATATTATATTTCAATTTTCCTTTCTTAACATAAGTAATTTAGTATACTAAAAACTAAATGGTGATAATTTGTACTTTATAAATGTTTTGGCGAATTTTTGCTTATGAATTATGAAATAGGAACGTTGACATTTTTGCAAATAAAAAAGTATTCTGCACCGTAGCTAAAATAATAAACTGTATAATTTCTTTCAATTATTCTATGAATATTTTTTAATTTTTTATTTTACAAAGTAATCAATAAATAAATAATTTTTTACTACTTTTTTGTAAACATTATTTTTTATTTATCAAACTTTTATATTATTTTAAAAATTAATTTTGATATAAATATATTTATTATAAAGAAAATATAAAAATTCATCTGAAATTTTTTATAATAAATGTCTAGGTTTCAATTTTCAAAAATAACTTAAAAAAATAGGATGACCGAAAGTGTTTTTCGTTTAATCGACAGTTATGCGAACGCTTAAGAATTAAATTATCAAATATTTTTAAGATTAAATTTATATATCAAAATATCTTTTCATAAACTGTTAAGAAACAAATTTTTATTTTTATTTTTGCTTATTATATTATGGCTCTGTTAGAAATAAATAGAAAAGTTCTTGAAGAAGTAAGGAAAATTATTTGGCCAACACAAAAAAAGCTCTTCACAGCTGGACCTGTTGCATGTTTTCCTGAAGTTTTGGAAGCAATGAAATTTCAAATGTTTAGCCATAGATCTAAGGAATATAGGGAGCTTCATAAAGATACTGTAGAAAGACTTGAAAGATTTTTAGAAGTAAAAGAAGGTAAAGTATTATTATTTCCAAGTAGTGGTACAGGAATTATGGAAGCAAGTATAAGGAATTTTGTAGAAAACGAAGGTTCTGTTTTAGTTACAATAATAGGAGCCTTTGGTGAAAGATATAAAGAAGTTGTTGAAGCAAATGGAAGAAAAGCGGTAACTTTAGTAAAAACTCCTGGTCATCCTGTTTTACCTGAGGAATTAGATGAATATTTATCAAAACATCCCAACGTTGAAGCAGTAACAATAACATATAACGAAACAAGTACAGGAGTTTTAAATCCTTTAAAAGAGTTATCTGCTATAGCAAAAAAACATAACAAATTAGTTTTTGTTGATGCAGTTTCAGCAATGGGAGCAGCAGATATTAAATTCGATGAATGGGAACTAGATGTGGTATTCAGCAGTAGCCAAAAAGCTTTTGGTTTACCTCCTGGCTTAGCAATAGGTGTATTTAGCAAAGAAGCTTTGAAGAAGGCAGAAAAAATTACAAATAGGGGATGGTATTTCGATATTTTGGAATATGTTAAAACTCAAGAAGAAGAATGGTCAACACCTTCGACTCCTCC
>JAVVGB010000113.1:0-3161 GCA_032249315.1 Thermoproteota archaeon | reverse complement strand
TTTTAACTTCTACTATTGCTTTCTCAGAATCAACATTTAATATAATAATATCAACCCTCCCATGCAACTTATATTCACCAAAATCTAATTCTGTCTCAAATTCTGAAGCTTCGACTTGGGTTACATTGCTTTCTTTTAAAATCTTAGTAATAATTTCATGAATTCCTTTTCCTGTTGCAAAAATTACTAATTTTTCTTCTGAAGGTGTTTCTTCCATGTAAAATTCGTAGTATTGTTTTCTTAAACAATCTCCTATTGAAGAAGGATGATATTTTCCAATTATTCTAGGATGTTCTTCTTTTTCTTTTTCATGAAGAATCAAAATCCCTTTTTTTAAAGCTTCGAGAAACTTTTCAGCGTAATTCATTAAAAAAAATATTATTAAATTACCTTTAAAATTGCTTCGACAAATTTAGATTCTGGTTGAGCACCAAGAAGCTCTATTTTATCATTTATAACAATTTTAGGAACAGCACTTACATCATATTTAACAGCATATTCCTCAAATTCGTTAACGTCTACTATTTCTGAGATTATTTTATCATTAAATATGGCAAAATAATTAGATAGTCTTGCTGCTAAAGGACAATATGGACAGCTGAGCGTTACTAATATTCTGATTATCACAGGTTTATCAATTTTTTTCAGCTTTTCCTTGGAAGTACTTGATAATTTTGTAGAATTATTAGCAAAAGCAGCTATAGTTTCTACAAAAACAGGAAATTCAAATCCTGCAGGTATTCCTAAATATCTGATATTGTTCTTATTTCCTTTTTCAAATATTATTACAGGGGCTTTTGTTACATTGTATTTTTTAGCAATTTCAACATCGGTAGCTAAATTATAGTATGTAACGTTAATTTTAGGATTTACTTCGTTAATAAGCTTAGTTATTAGTTTTACATCAGCACAATAATGGCAAACATTGGTAGCATCAAGGAATACTTTTAAGTTTATTTCTTCATTGATATTAGATAGATGCTTAGTTAAGAAATCTTTTATTTCTGTAAGCTCTTCCTCGCTTATATGAGATTCTTCCATATTTTATATTTCTCTTCTATAGAATTTATTTTTATAAGCTCAGAGAGTGAAAATCGTTAGAATAAAATTTATAAATAAGATAGACAATACCTTCCATATGGTTGAAGTAGGAGACAAGGCGATAGATTTTACTTTATTAAATCAAGATAGACAGCCAGTAAAACTTTCAGACTATATAGGTAAGAAAAACATAGTACTTGTTTTCTATTTACTTGATTTTTCACCTGTATGTACAAATGAAATGTGTAGTTTTGACAATTCTTTAAAGGAATTTGAAAACCTCGATGCTATTGTTTTTGGAATAAGTGTAGATAGTCCATTTTCTCATAAAGCATTTGCTGAAAAATATAATTTAAAAATACAATTATTAAGCGACTTTAATAGAGAAGTAATAAGAAAATATGATGTTGTCCATGAAGAAATGTTTGGTTTCAAGAACATAGGTAAAAGAGCAGTATTTGTAATAGATAAAAACGGCATCATTAGGTATAAATGGGTTTCTGAAGATCCTAGAAAGGAACCAAATTACGAAGAAATCAAAAAAGTCCTTTCTGAACTTAAATGATTGATGAGGAAGTAAAAAAATTTTTAGAAGAAAATAACTTGAATTATTTTTTTAATCAAATTATTTCTGAAATTAATTCTTATTTAAATAAATTTAATTTTTCTTATTCAATTAATTATGAAATATTTGAAGATTTATTTGATAAATCATGGAAAAATTTAAAAATTATAATAAATTTAAATAATGTATCTGATTATTCGTTATTTTATACTTGGAATGAGTTATGTAAAATAAAAAATAAAATAATAAATTCTTCAAAAATGATTATAATAGTAAGAAGTAATGAGTGAAGAATATTCGCCATATGATTCTTTATTAGCTGCAGAAAACATTTATATAGCTTTTATTGAAGGAGGAAAAGCTGTATCATTAACACCAAATGAAAATGCATGGCTTCGTTTAGCTGTAATTGCTTGTTATAATGCAGCTTTTCATTCTGTTTATTTAAATCTATTAAAAGATTCTGAAATTAACAAAGAAATAAGTTTACTAATAAAAGAAGGTAAAGCTAATTTGCATCGCTATATTATTGAAAAAGCTGTTGAAAAATTTGGTTTAGATGAAATTTTAGAATTATATGAACTAAATATTAAAGCTCAGTTTTTTCTTTCTCCAGCAAACAATATAACTATAAAAGATTTGGAAAGAGCGATAAAAATAGCTTCAAATATAGTATCCAAATTTAAATCAGATTAGTGCTTGTTGAATAAATTTCTCAAGAATTTCTTTTGGTGCTGCTCCTATCATTCTATCGATTTCTTTTCCATTTTTTAAAATTATGAATGTTGGTATGCTCATTATACCATACATTTGGGATATTTCAGGTTCTTCATCCACGTTAACCCTTACAAATTTTATTTTATCTTTATACTTTTCTGCTAATTTTTCAAATATTGGTTCTACCATTTTACAAGGCCAGCACCATTCAGCCCAAAAATCTACTACTACAGGCATTTCGCTTTTTAAAATTTCTTTATCCCAATTATCTTTAGTTACATTCTTAAGGTTTTGCTTTGTCATAATATTTTTAGTAAGCAAAATTATATTAATATTAAATCTTTATGGTAAAAAAGGAAAGATCCTTTGAAACAAAAATTGGAATGATAGGTGCTTTTGTTAATATAATCTGGTTGGGGGTTGTTTTTTTAGTAATTTTTATAAGAACTGTTTTAATAACAGATGAATGGGTTCTTCCTTTAATTGCTACAATAATATACTCGTTTGCTGCTGCACTTGTATTAAATTCTTCAGCTAAGTATGATATTAACAAAAATAGCTATAAACGAACAATTTTTGGCACCGTTATTCTGTTATTAAATTCTTTAATCTTAGGATATTTAATAAATCCGCAAAGCTTTTTGCTTAACTTTTTGGTATTATTGGGTCCAGGTTTTATATTAATTGTACTTGCCTGTTATCTGCAAATTAAAAACGCAAAAGTTACTCTTTAATGTAAGTTTTTCAGAGTTCTTTATTTTTTCAAAAGGTTAAGCTCTGACGTTTAATGCAGAAAAGTTGTTATAAAGTCATATACAATAAGATACCTCTATAAAAA
>JAVVGB010000112.1:0-3216 GCA_032249315.1 Thermoproteota archaeon | reverse complement strand
TACTTTCAAAAAGTGTCAATGACTTTATTTTAAGTATATCATATTTAGAAAAAATAAAAGAATTATTTCTAAAATTATTAAAATCATTAAGAGGAGTATCAATAGCAGATTATTCTGTTTCTTTTAGTTGGGGAAAGGATCGCTTTTTATTAACAGAATTTTTTGAAAGATTAAATGAATTTAGTGAAAGAATTGGTGAAAGAATAATTATAATATTTGATGAATTTCAGAAATCTATAGGAAATTTGGGGCTAGTTTTACAAGATGCAATATCTTATTCCTATGATTATCATAGAAACATATCGTTCATATTAACAGGTTCAGAGATGGGAATACTTTATGGTATATTAAAGAATCCTAAAAATCCTTTATTCGGAAGAGCTTTTATCAATATTAATACAAGAAAGCTAAATAGAGAAGAATCCATCAATTTTTTAGAAAAGGGCTTCAATGAGTTAAACATAAAAGTATCAAAAGAAGAAATTGAAAGGGTAGTAAACGAATTGGATGGAATAATAGGCTGGTTAACATATTATGGATACCAAAGATCGATGGGTAAGGAAAATTTTGAAGAAATAAAGAAGGATGCTGTTGCACTAGCTAAACAGGAATTAGAGAACTTTATTAAACTAATGGTAAGTAAAAGATATAAAATTGTGCTTAAGCTTTTAGCTGAAGAAATAAGGGAATGGAGTTTGCTGAAAAGGAATGTTGAAAAGTATGAAGGAAAGGAAATAAGCAATAGAGTGTTATATGAGATTTTGCAACAATTGAAAAGGCATTCAATAATTGATAAAGAAAATAACTTCACAGATCCAATATATAAAGAAGCTGTTAAGCTACTTAGTTAGTTTAATTAAAAATTCATTCCAATTTTGATGTTCAATTATTTTACAAACATTGAATATTCAAACTTAAATATTTCCTTACTCAAAAATCTCATGTGGGATTGGTATACATTGAAGGAATTGTAAAGAATCAAGGAAAAGAAGAAAAAGTAAGGTTTTTAGTAGATTCAGGGGCTTTCTATACCGTTTTAAAAAAGGAAATTTGGCAACGTTTGGGCTTAAGAGAAATTTCCAAGTCCAATTTTATTCTAGCTGATGGAACAGTCATTGAAAGAGGAATTTCAGAAGCTATTTTGGAATTGCCACCTTATGGTGAAAGGCATACTCCCATAGTTTTAGGAGAAAGCGAAGATGAAAACCTGCTAGGTATATTAACACTAGAAATTTTTGGCTTAGTCTTAGACCCTTTTAAAAGGGAATTAAGGCCAGCCAGACTTTTAATGAAATAAGATTATTCTATCTTTTCATAGTTTGATTTTTATAAATTAAATGAAATCTCTAGATACTTTTCCAGCAACATCTTTCATCATAATAAAGGTATTTGAATTAATTTATTATAATGAATAAATTTTTAAGATTAAAAAATCTTTGCTCTTTATATTTTATGCTCAAACCTAAGTTTTGCTATCATTTTTTCAAGTTCTTCAGATGCTTGGATAAAAGTATCTAGCAAAGATGATTTTATGTTTTGCTTAATAAATTCCCTCATTAGCCTAGAGGTGATTCCCTTTGGGGTTATTATCGAGTTTCGAATGCTTTGTAGCTCCTTAATATATGCTAATTCGGCTGTACCCTTAAAAACACTTAATATTGCCTTTCTGGCTATATTTTGAGGTATGCCCATGTACATTGCTGCAATTTCCAAAGCATCAATTAATTCTGTTATTACAGCAGGAGACGAGGCCGCTATTAGTGTTAGTTTATCCAGCACTTCTTCATTTACCCATTCCACTTCTCCGAGCAATCTGAAAAGTTTTTCGATCAAATCTGCTTTTTCTCCATGAAGAGCAATGAATCCTTTATTTACTTCAACATTAACGTTAGGCATAGCTCTGTAAACTTCGTTATTATTAATAATTTTTTTGTAAAAGCTTAATGGTAAGAAAGCTGCTACTGATACTATAACCTTTCCATGTGGAATGTTCTTCAATAGTTCAACATTTTCTAAAATTGTAAGAGGTTTCAAGGCAATTATTATTATGTCAGTATGATTTATTACAAAGTTGTTATCGAGGGCCACGTTTACTTTCATTTCCTTAACTTTTTCAGCTGATTCCTTTGTTCTAACCGAAGCTACAATAGAATTTGGGTCAATTCCAGAATTTAAGAAACCTTTAATTATGGCTCTTCCTATTCTTCCTGCTCCTAAAATTCCTATTCTTTTATTCTGGAATCATATCACCTACTAAAAGATATTAAAATATTTGGATTTATAAATTTTACTCGATTTGTTGTAATTTAAAACAATTTTTAATTTTAATGATTAATGATTTTTTAAAATAGCAAAGTTTTAAACATCCTTTGGCTCTATTCTTTGTATATTTGTCTTATCGAAATCTTTATCAAAAGAAATTATCTTTATTCCAGCTTTATTTGCATAATAGTATTGAAGACCATCATCAAAATCCAAATTAAGTTTGATAGCTTGCTCGCTTGCAATTATTTCTTCCTCAAGAGAAAGGTCAACCACATATAAGCCTCTCCAGCTTAATATTTCTGAAAGAAACTTAACTACTATTTCTGGCTTTCCCAGTATAGCAGAAATTCCATGCAATGTGAAATGAAGTATATAAGCCTTAATTTTACCTGCCTTTACTTTGTTAAGGAATTCATAGCATTCTTTCCATCTGCTTCTTTTATAAAGCACCTCGAGTATTATGTTAGCGTCAATTAGATACATTTATTCTTTTCCTTAAAGCTTCAACTAAATCCTCGCCCTCCCATTTATAATCAGAAAGATTTCCTAAACCTACAATACTATCTATATTGAGACTTGAAGAACTTTGGAGATCCAGTTCTTTTTCTATTAAATCTATTATAGCTTTGGATAAAGCACCCTTTCTGAAACCATATTTTTCTGCAACATATTTACGAAACCTTTCAGCAAGATATTTAGGTATCTCAACTTTGATTACTTCATTCTTAGAGTTGCGAGTTTTTTTCATACTTATATACTTATGTACTAAAGTACTAATAAATTTTTAATGAAAATTCTTGTTAAACAGGAAAAATGGGATGTGGTAGTTCAGAATCAGTATAAATAAAAAACGAAAAAGTAGAGAAAGGTTTTTGGCTTACTTAAATCTACTAGTTAATACTTCTTCTAAAAAATTTTAAAAATATAACAAATTATAAAAATTTTTATATT
>JAVVGB010000111.1:0-3381 GCA_032249315.1 Thermoproteota archaeon | reverse complement strand
TCAACTGGATTTTGAGCAGTATCTACACCTGCTAAATCTGAAACCTCATCTATATCTAAAGAATGTCTTCTCATGTATGCCCTAGCTTTAAATCCTCCTAACCATCTTATCCTTGTTCTCCAAACTGTTAAAGCCTTTACTTTCTCTTTATTTAATTTTACCTCTTCTAAAATGTTTTTTAAAGCTTCAACATTTATACCGTTTAGATTCATAATTTAACTAAATATAAATTAAATATAAAACTAATGAAAGACAAAATCGGAATATCTTTAATACCTTTAAAAAATTCAAATTTAACTTTGAAATATGCTATAAGAGCTTATAGAGAAGATATTAAGCTAATAACAATAAGCGATTACCATAAAGCAGGAAGTTTTTATTTAGCTATGATCAAAATATTGGAAAAAGTAAAAAACATTAACATTGGTACAGCTGTGACAAATACATTAATTCATAGTCCATGGGAATTAGCTAACTTCTTTGTTTCCCTTAAAAAAACCTACAATGAAAATATTTTTTTAGGTATTGGAACTGGTGATTGGTATTTATTTAAAATGTTTAACATTGATTCAAAAACAGCAATAGATAACTTAATTAGAGGAATAGAAATAATTAAAAGGATATTTGAGAAGGAGAAAGTTAAGATTCCTATTTTTATGGGAGCTCAAGGTGAATATATGCTTAAAATTTCAACAAGAATTTGCGATGGAGTGATAATAAATCTTGCGAATGAAGAAGATTTGAAAAAAGCAATTGAACTTATTAAAGATAAAAGTAAAACAATTTTTGCTATTTCTCAAACTTATGTTTATGAAGATGAAGAAAAAGCTATTCAAGAAGCAAGAAAATCAGCAACAATAATTTATGCAGGAATGTCTGATAGTTCTATTAAATTATATGGTTATGATGCTAAAATAAGAGATAAGCTTAGAAATTTGATTCTTGAGAATAGAATTAAAGAAGCAAGAGAATTATTAAAAGATAAAGATGTTAAAAGATTAACAATCTGTGGAAATTATAAAGAAGTAAAAGAAAGAATTAACAGATTGTTAGAATTAAAAATTGATAAATTAATTCTAGGATTACCTATGAATAAAGAACAAAAGAGAGTATTAGAAAATATAATAAAGATTTTAAAATAATATTAAAATTATAAAAATTGAATCTTTAAACTAGTTAATAACATGCTTAGGTTAGAAAGAAGAGATATTACGTACTAAAATTAACTTCAAACTATTTAACTGTATTTTATTATTTACAACGAGATGTAAATCTTTTTATTGGTATTAATAGAGTATTATACTTTTTAATGTACAAAAACTAAATATTTAAATAAAAAAACAAAACATGATGAGATATGATTTTGAGAAATATTACATTTTAAAAGAAGTTAATAACATTCTCCATGATACATACATAAACATTAGAAGAATAAACAATTACAAATTGAGAAATAAATATTTACAGTCTCTTGGTTTGTTTTTAATTATAGGCGTTCCCGAACCAATTATAAGTAACATTATTGGCTTAAAATTAATACTACTTAGTAAAATTCTTGGGCGAGGAAACTTATTTGATGCGATTCGTGATAATTTAAACAAAATAAGGTTAATAAAAAGTTTTTACAACGAACTTCAATTCTAAAAAAATATATAAATTTCTCTTAAAATTACGATGATTCTTTTTTCTTTTCTTCATTTAGCCTTTCATTATAATATCTCTCTAATTCAGCATCGCTTAATTTTTTAAATTCTTCAACTAAAAATTCTCTTTTTTCAGGATATTTAAGGAAATAATACACGCTATAACTACATATAGGATAAATCTTTAAATTCCTTTCCTTTGCTACTTCTATAGCCTTTTCCACAAGCAATCTTGCTAATCCTCTTCCACGAAACTCGGGAGGTGTATATGTTTGTATTAGCTTCATCATTCCGTCTTCAATTTCATATTTTAGCCAAGCCTTTTGCTTATTAGGAAGTCTTATGAAGAATACGGTACTCGTGTATTCTACCTTATATTCTTCCATTAATAATATTTTCTCTTAACAATTTTAATAACTTTATAATCTCAGAATATCTATTTTTCTCTTTTTACATACTCATAATGTTCATATGCTTATTATGATAAAACTATTTAAATTGTTTAAACATAGAAATTTATATTTTAATAATGGTGATATTTTAAACTATACCATATGAGAATTGAAGAAATATTGGATGTTGAGAAGATAACACCTTCCCAAAGAAATGTATTATGGATAGCTAGATTTTCCTGGGCTTTTGTTGCAATGGAAATAATAATTATTTCCTTTACCTTAAGCTTATTTGCAAAAATATTTAATCTTAGAGAATTTGAAATAGGTCTTTTGGCTTCAGCATCTTTAATCGGAAATATTATAGGTGCAATAATTTTTGGAAGATTTAGCGATAAAATTGGCAGAAGACCTTTATTCCAAATTACACTTTTATGGTATAGTATTTTTACAGCTTTGACAGCACTCTCAAATACTTTTTATGAATTATTTATTTTAAGAGTATTAGCTGGAATTGGTCTCGGAGGAATGCTTGTAATAGATCCTGCTCTATTAAGCGAATTCTTGCCTCCAAAGAAGAGAGGAAGTTTGATGGTAAGCTTAGATTTATTTTGGCCTATAGGAAGTTTTGTAGCACTGTTGTTATCATATGTGTTCCTAGAACTTCTAAACGGAAATTGGAGAGGACTATTTTTGGCTGCTGCTTTTCCAGCTTTTACTGTTGCTCTATTTAGGCTACTTGTTCCCGAATCTCCTTACTTTTTAGCTAAAACTGGAAGAATAGGAGAGGCAGCCTCTGTACTGTCTAGGCTTACTGGAAAAAATGTTGATCCAGGATCCATAACTTTTGCAATAGAAGAAAAAGGAAGTTATTCTGAGCTTTTTACTCTTTACAAAAAAAGAGTTGTAGCAATGTTAGCAGCTTGGACATCATTAAATTATACCTACTATGGTCTGTTTCTTTGGCTACCTACTGTTCTTAATATTTTAGCTCTATATGGAAATAACATTTGGTTTTTCTTAGCGTTAGCCTTTCTATTCCAATTACCAGGATATTTAAGTGCAATGTTTTTAGTTGAAATATGGGGTAGAAAGAGAACATTGACTGTTTATTTACTTTTAAGCGGAATAACAGGAATAACAATGGGGTTATTTACAAACGATGTACTGCTATTTACTTTATCTATGCTTCTTGTTAGCTTCTTCAATTTAGGAGCATGGGGTTCTGTTTATCCTTTTACAAGCGAATTATATCCAACAAAGCTAAGAGGAAAATCATTTGGATTGGCTGAAGGAGTAGGTAAAGTTATAGCTGTAATTGCACCTATAATATTTGGAGCTTTATA
>JAVVGB010000110.1:0-3701 GCA_032249315.1 Thermoproteota archaeon | reverse complement strand
TCATATAGGTACAAGATTAAATCTTGATAGATTTAATTTCATTGCTAAATTATATCTAAGTAAATATCTTAAAGGAGAAACCTACAAAATAGATAACTTAGAAAAAGTAAGAGACGTTATATTTGTTGATGAATTATAATATAATTGAATTATTTATCTAGACAATATTGGTTTTAATAAATTATCTTTTAAAATATTTATTAGATCTAGAAAAGCTTAATGGATGAATCAATTTTTATAAATTAATAAGAAATCTTCAAATCTATAAAGTCTTACATATTATAATTAATGAATCGTATTAAATGTTTCAAAAAGATACAAATAGTATCAAAAGCTGTACGAGTATATATATTGTTACTATCGCTTTCTAGTTTTTAATTAAAATTAAAAGAATAGATAGAAAAATTACATAATGGTTTATCCATGAAAAACATTTTTGAATGTTTTATAAAACGAATAAGCCACTAATGTAGCAGCATGTGTTATTTTATTTTCTTTAATTGATTTGATTATATATTTTTCACTAACTATTTTGATTCTTTGAATTTCGGAAGGATCTCTATTGGTCTTAAGCTTCTTTAAATCTTTACATAGAAAAATGTATCCTTTTTGAAGACTTCTTGAAGAAACATAATACCAGCCTAAATATATGCATTTATTTGCTAAATATCCTGTTTCTTCCAATAATTCTCTTTTAATTGCTTCTTCAGGATTTTCTCCTTCTTTTAAATGTCCAGCAGGAAACTCTAAAGAAAATGTATCAGCTGGATATCTATAGTTCTCTATCATTACAAACTTATTTCCTAAAAGAGGAACTGCTACGCAAAAATCCTGAGCATAAAACCAGTCATAATGAATTTTAGTTGAGTTAGGAAGTTCAATGAGGTCTTTGTAAACCTTTAAATAGTCAGATTCATAAACCTTTAAAGATTCTATTTTTCTCCATTTCTTCATATTCCTAATAAATGAAATTTGCTTCTATAAATATTTATAAATTCAAGTTTAATATACATCGTAACAAACTATATTTGTCTTAAAATTATCAAAGTATCATCTCTTGATATTGTGGAGGCAATTTTAGACTGCGGTCTTTTCATAGCTTAAGGATATAATCTATAAGCTTAGTTTTGATATATTCCGTCTCGTTTCGTTTTTAAATAGGACTGAGTAATGTCTGCTACTATTGAAGAGATAATAATGCTCAGGTCTGAGTATGAGCAAGACTTTTCACTCTATTCGAATTCGTTTCAATAAAAACTTTAAATAAATATATGCATTATGTATTTATGCCAAAAGTAATAACTATTTCAGATGAAGTATATGAAAAGCTTTCTAAATTGGAAAAAAGGAAGATCCTTTAGCAAAACAATAGATGAGCTTATTGAATTTTATGAAGCAAATAAGAAAGGTAACAAAGAAATTTTGCGAGAAATGTTTGGCACTATATCAGAGGAAGAAGCCAATGAGTTAGAAAAAGAAATAATTAAATTTAGAAAAAGTTTTAGTTACTTTTGATAAAGATTTTTATGATATAAGTAAGATAGCAGATTTAAAAGTAATAATTCTTTAAATTTTTACAATATCGTTTTTGATAAATTTTTTATACCAATTCTCATATTCAAAAGGCTTAACTAAATGAATTTGAAAAACTCCTGCTTCAAAGTCTTCTAAAATCTTTGCCTTAATCTTAGCTTGTTCAATAACATTATCTGGGACTTTTTCAGAAACGATCATGATATCTATATCGCTCATTGGATTGTAGTTTCCTCTAACAACTGAACCGAAAACATAAACTTCTGCATCCTTTAACAATTCTTTCGCTCTTTCTTTAATTATCTTTGCATAAAACATATAGTTATCTAGATATTTCTTTCTTGATTTTGCCTCTTCCAAAATTATTTCATAAAAGCTTTTCATTTGAGATCTTCTCTAAGAAAATTATTAACTTTTCAGCAAATAAGATTAATGCTTCAGCTTCATTTTTATCATATTCTTTTCCTAAATATCTTGAGTTAAGATATGCACTTTCCAATGCTTGAAGCTCAATGCTTCTTTCTCTAATGAACCTTTCTATTTCTTCCTTTTCGTAAGCTTTCCTGAGCTCTTTCATAAGTATAGTTAACAAATGTGTTTTAGGATAATCGCCTGCTTTCAAATATAACAAATATTTTAAGAATAGTTGACAAGCTTGTTCAGCATGAAAAACGCTTAAATTATAGAAACCTTCTTCAAAACTTCTTTTAGCAAACAAGAAGAATTCTTTGGCTCTTTTCTTTAAGAATTCACTATGCATCATTACTTTAATACTTTTGTTCTATAATAAGTTATCTGATTTAATTCAAGAAAAGCAAGTAAAGCGGGTTTGCAATGATAAGCGCTGCGTAATGAAATATCGTTATAAAGAAGTGTTAGCTATAAATTTAAGATTTCCGCTAATTTCTTCTCCAACCTCTTCAATTTCTTTAAATGATATTTCAGCCCAATATTTCCTTTGTAACTTTAATGGTCTTAATTCTATTTTGTCCTTATCATATACTAAGACTAACATGTCTCCTTCTTTTATTCCAAGTTCCTCAACTATCACTTTAGGTAAATGTATCGTATTTCTCTTACCAACCCTAATTATTTTTTCCATACAATATTTTGGTATTTTTGATTAATAATCTTTCTGGGAAAGTCTTCATGAAAAATGCTATCAAACGTTAACTTTTTGATTGATACTTTTCTAATTATGTTTAAATGGTTAACGTATTTATCTAGCTATTAACAGACCTTACTAACTTAATAAAATCAGATAATGGCATGCCACATACTTTATAGAAAGCCTTAGTATAAGGTTCAGAATCAACAGGATAAATTACATTATCTGGAGAGTATACCTTTGAATCGAAAACAAAGTAAGGCGAACCAGCAAAGATCTTTAAAGGTTTAGATGGATCATAGCTTAAGTACAATACATATTCATTTCCTACATCCAATGGCATTCTAAAACCTGTGAAGTGCTTAGGATCAACGTTTTCAATTACCTTAGGCGCAGTAACATTAATAGTTCCACTTAAATACATTTGTTTCAGAATTTCTAAATTATATACAGCATAATAAACATCAATCATTTCTCCTACATTCAATGAAAGAGGGGATTTGTTTATTATAATATCCAAAATTAATATTTTATAACGCAAAGAATATTCAGCAGGTATAATACTATCTTGATAAGCTTCTCCTAAAGAAATTACTTTAGCATGAACAACTATTATAATGTCATCAAAAACTTTTAAGAATAAAAGAGGATTCTTCTCGTATTCTGGAGCCAAATCTTCTGTATAACCTAGTCCATACTTTCTAAGATCACTTATTGGAGCCCATCCCATATAATTTTTATTAAATGGTTTGGCACATGATATGACAGGCGAAGTATAAATTGGAATAGTATTGGTGTTTAATCTTTCGGTAGACGAAGTGTTGATTATAGCTGTATTAGTATTGATAAAATTATTGTATGGATTTTTTTGATGCAAAATAACACCTATAGCTACTATAAGTAACAATGCTATAGATGTTAATATGATAGGTATTAGCTTATTGTCCACGTTTTTAAAACATTTACAGAAATATTTATTTTAAAATTTTTTAATGGAATTAAAACTTTTTTAAAGAGAAGAATTTTCTATATTCTTAAGTTCGCTATTTACTTTGTTATT
>JAVVGB010000109.1:0-3728 GCA_032249315.1 Thermoproteota archaeon | reverse complement strand
TATTGTATATTGAATGAAACTATTTATTAGTTTTCAGCATGTGAGCTACTCCGCCCTAAAGGGCGAAGCTTCCAGCGTTTAGAGTAGGGTTTACCCCTATCTCCTCATTTGCTGGTTTGGGAGGCTCACAGCTTCCCCATCCCATACCTCTCGTTAAGGTATGGGCTATTTTCTACCAACAACTTGGGCAACATGCCTGCATTTATTAAAAATTTTTTTATTCAATATTTAAATCTTTCATCCCCGCCCTAAAGGGCGAGGTTTTTCATTTGTTTATAATTCGTCTCCTGCATTCATCCTAAGGAACCAGGTCTTTCCTGATTTCCTTGCCCAACTATACAAGAAACCTTATCTTTAATATTCACTATTTTTAACTCTCTTTCCACCCTTCTACTTTTCTTAATTTCAAAAAGAAATCTTCAATTAATTTTCCTTCCATAATTTTATCATAAGGGAAGAAATTTTTAAACTTTTTTCTTTCATATAAAATAAATTTCCGATTAAAATGCTAAAAGATAATTATTGAATATAACCTCTTCTAATTGCTTCAATAAGCAAAGGATCTGATATAAAGTATAAGTCATCCCGTTTTTCTATGAATCCATAATATATGAGTTCTTTCAAATAATTTGATATTTGTTTATCACTTACATTGCTTATAATTCTAAGATTTCTTTTTACTTCACTCCATCTTGAAGGTCTTATTAAAGTTTTCATGATTTCTATGTATCTTCTTCTTGCTATTTGTCTAATTTCTAAAAACTGCTTGAATTCATTGGCTATTAATTTAGCGCCTTCATTAATTGCTCTTTCCAAAGCATCACCATAACCCCTTGTTCTTAAATAACCATAAAAGGTAAGCCATCCTATGATTCCATCTAGAATAGAAACAGCTTTGTTTATTTCTTCTTCATCAACTTTTATTCCAGCTTGTTCAAATCCTATTTTAAGAAATTCAATTGATTTTTCATTTGAAAGCTTTTTCAAATTTATTTCTACGAAAGCTCTTCCAAAAAGTGGGGCTTTTGGGTTTCCAATACCTAAAACTTTATCTAGCAACCCTACTTCTGAACCTGCAAGAAGGATCTTTATTCCCTTAACATAATCATAAATATGCGCTAAAATTTTATCAAATCCTTTCATATACCTTAGATCTTGGGCTTCATCTATTGCTAAAACCACTTGTTTATTCTCTGCCCATTTGCCAATTTCTTCAAGAATTTCAGCAATAATGTTAATCTTCCTTTCCTTAAACTCTAATTTTAAACCTGAGATTTCTATGCCTTTTATTTTTGATAATATTTTCTTCAATGTTTTTTCTTCAAGGAATTTTTCTAGTTCCTTTGAAAAATATTGATAAAAATTCTCCGGTGTAAATGGTGTGCTAAGTCTTAGATCTATAAAAATATGAGGAACTTTTGTTTCATTTAACGCAACTCTCATCAATGAGGACTTTCCTGTTCTTCTTAATCCTTTAATCACGATCATCCTTGTATTTTGATCCAGCAGTTCTTTCTTTAATGTTTCAAGCTCACTTTCCATGTTAAAGAATTCTTCCTTTCTTTTTTTAACTTCAAGTGAAAAATACACAACTTACACCCCCTACTATTTACTTACACCCCCTGATATTAAAATTTATCTTCAATTCTTTCGTCTGATTCAAGTTTATCTAAAGTCTTAAGTAATTTTTGGAATAATATTATCGCATCTTTTAATATCATTAATAATGAAAAAGATATTTCCTTAATTTCATTTTGATTTATAAATTTTTCTATTTTTTTTAAAAAAAATGTGATTATTCCTTTTATTTTCAAATAAAAAATTTAAGTAAAAAAATAAAAATGATTTCATGAGACATGAGATACATTTATACTAAAATAAATAAAGCAATCACAATTTCATTACTAATTGTTATGTTAGTTTATGTGTTATTATTTAACCAGGTCGTCAATAAAGTAAGTTCTCAGGAAGCATCCCAAAAAGAACTTGAACTTTTGTGGGTAAAATATGGACCCGAATGGTGGCCAGCAGGAACTGTTCATGCAACATGTGTTAGTGGCACTACTGTTTATGTGATAGGCGATTCATACTTTACTGTAGGAGTTATTGAAGCCAGAGACGCGAATACAGGAAAGCTATTAGATTTTTGGGCAAAGTCTTACGGAAGTTTTACAATTTTATATGATTGCCTTATATTGAACGATTACTTGTATGTTATAGGAATTGATAACTATCCAGGTAACTGGGAGTGGCTTATTCTAAAGCTAACTTTAGATTTAAAACTAGTAGCTGAGAAGCGTTATAATCCATCACCTTACGAAGATGCTCCTTATACTATTGCATCTGATGGAAAGTATTTATATGTTGGAGGATATGACAGCTCTCCTATGAAAGCTTTTGGTTCAATAAAAGATATTTGGTTGTTCGTTGACACTCAGTGGCATCTAATAAAAATGGATCCAAATGATCTTTCAGTAATAAAGAGCTATACATTTAATCCAAGCAATAATATAGATAAGATATATTCCATTAATGTAAATCCTATTGACGGAAAAATTTGGATAGCTGGCTCAGTAGATTTGGCAAAAGGAAGAATAGAAGTCTTGGATGAGAACCTTTCGCTAATAAGTTCGTTAGACCTTGAAACTTTTGTTGCTTATCCAAAAATAGCTTTTGATGAAATAGGCTATTCTTATCTAGCTACTGTATTTTCAATATTAAAAATATCACCTGAGCTAAAGATCGTTAAGACGAATTATTACAACATTACTATCAACAAGATTACATATAACAATGGATATCTCTATTTAGCAGGAATAATATGCACTGAAAATCGCTTAAATAACATAATAGTAAAAGTTACCAATGAACTAGAAATTTTAGACGAGCTTGTATTAAATTCACAAAATAACGCAACGGTGTTCTTTGCTGATGTTGGAAAAATGGCTATAACTAATAATGCATTGTACGTAGCAGGACATCTTTCTACTAAGAAAGAATTCGTTTGGGTAATTTATGCTGTCAGAATTTCTCACTTGCAAAACATGACAACAACACCAATTATAACAAATTTAACTACACCATCTCAAACCAGCTCATCATCTATACCCACTCCCATATCACTTATACCTATACCACATAACGTTACAGTCAATTCAAACCAAACTGATACGTTAACAATACCTTATTCTCTAATTATTCCAATATCTTACAGTTATATAATTTTCATAGTAGTTACAGCAACCTTTACAGCAATGATAGTCATAACTTTGTTAATATTACGAAAAAGTAAGAAATAATTAACCTCAATATAATAGCTATATTTTCCTCTTAAATCTATGTTCTAAAGAATTTACATTTTCTTTTTTAATATTTATCAGATTGTTTCTTTTAAAAGAAAAGCTAATTACTTTTTCGTTAAAACATATACCATTTTCCAAACTTAAATAAAGAAAACTAACCTTTATTAACTTTCAACTTATTCATTAAAAAATTTTTAATTAAATTAAAATCTTTAGAAATATAATTATTAAATAAATAAATTCACCTATGAACATATATTCTCTTCAAGGAAAAATTGTTGTAATAGCTTTGATTCTTCTTTTACTGTTTACCCAAGCAGAGTATAAAATAAGTGCTCAGAAAGAATCTTCAGAACTTAAGCTACTATGGGTTCAATATGGACCTGAAGGTATGGCTATTTCAACATGCATTAGCGAAACAGCAGT
>JAVVGB010000108.1:0-3798 GCA_032249315.1 Thermoproteota archaeon | reverse complement strand
TGGAAATCCTTCAGATTTTTTATTATTTTTACATTGTCATCAACAGTTTTGCCAAAACCAATACCAGGGTCAATTATTATCTTTTCTTCTTTAATTCCTCTTTCCTTCAAGTAATTTATTCTATTTCTTAAAGACCTTATAATATCTTTAATCGTATCATTGTAATGAACATCTTTTTGCATAATTTTCGGGTTTCCTCTAATATGCATTACAACAACTGGAGTATCATAAGATTTAATAATATCTGGCATTCTTTCATCAGCTATACATCCACTAATATCATTAACAATATCTGCTCCTGCAACTATAGCTTCTTCAGCAACTTTTGATTTATATGTATCTATCGAAATTAACACATCTGATTTTTTTCTTATTTCTTTTATAACAGGAATAACTCTTTTAATTTCTTCTTCAGCATCTATTCTGCTTGAGCCAGGTCTTGTTGATTCACCCCCCACATCAATTATATCAGCACCTTCTTTTACCATTTTTAATGCATGAGCTACAGCCTTTTCTTTTTCAAAATATCTTCCTCCATCGTAAAAAGAATCCGGAGTTACATTAAGTATGCCCATGATATAAGTCCTTTTGAAATCTAAAATTTTATTGTTCACTTTAATCGGCTGAGCATAATTTTTATACCTATTTATAACCTCTAAAAGTTCATTAGCTAAAGGATTGTTATCATTAATTATCTCATCTAAATTAATTAAAAATTTTATTTCATAAAAACTATCAATCATATTTTCTTTATATTCTTCAATTTTTTTATTTTTTAAATAATTTTTTAAAATAAAATATTCATTATAATTTAAGTCTTCTATTTCTATTTGAAACAATTTTTTATAGCTTAATATTTCTTTAACAAATGTTCTATTACTTAACATTTATGAAACGTGGATCGGATACGAATAAAGGATCGGTTCTTTCATTAACAAACATTTCTCTTGCTTCAGCAACTGTAAATACTGAACCAGTAATAAGAATAGGCTTTTCCTTTTTTGAAAGTTCAAAGGCAAATTTTGTAGCCTTTTTTACATCATTTACAATATAGCATCTAACATCCTTCTTTATTATTTCCAATGCATCCTTTAACTTTTCAGGCTGTATTGCCCTTTCCATTACTTTATGCTTGGTTAATACGAAATTATTGGAAACTTTTAAAAGTTCAAATAACATATTTTTATAATCTTTATCATTTGAAATGCTTATTACAACAATCAAATCTTTTAAGTCATTTTTAATTAAGAATTCTACCAGTGTATTCATAGCACATGGATCTTTTGCTGCATCTAAAATAACAAGAAAACCATCATTATTAAAAATTTCAAATCTGCCAGGCCATTTAACTTCTTTCAAAGCTTCCCTTATCGCACCTTCAGGAATTTTATATCCTAAGTTATTAAGAATTTCGCAACATGCAATAGCAATGGAAGAATTTAGCTGTTGGTGTTCTCCTTTTAAGCTTACTTCAAGATTCCTATATTCATCAAAAAGTCCAAAGTAATTAAATTTATTTTCTTTTAAATTGCTAACAATCGGTTTATAAATTATGTCATTGAATTTTTCTTTTCCTACCCTTAAAACAGCACAATTAATTTTTGAACATTCATCATTTATTACTCTTAAGCAACGTTCATCATTTTCACCTGTTATCAAGAATCTATCATTTCTAGCTATACCTACCTTATTCCATGCAATTTCTTCTACTGTATTACCAAGAATATCTGTATGTTCCAAATAAACTCTGGTTAAGCATGATACCATAGGATCTAAAATATTTACAGCATCATACCTTCCACCTATACCAATTTCATAGACACAAATATCAACATTATTCTCGTAGAAATATAACATGGAAATCATTGTTGTAACTTCAAAAAAAGTAGGATAGTATTCTCTTTTCATTTTTATTTCTTCAATTTTATTATAAACTTTGTTAGCAATTTCAATTAATTCTTCTTCATTAATTTCCTTAGAATTTATAGAGATCCTTTCGGTATATCTATGTAAATGAGGCTTAATAAAAGTTCCTACTTTATAATTAGATTTTTCCAATATTTTACTTAGCATTGCAACAGTTGAACCTTTTCCGCCACTTCCAGTAACAAGAATTGCTTTTAGCTCATTATGAATATTTTGAAAAGCTTCAGCTAAAACTTTTATATTATCTATTCCTTTTGTCATTCCAAATCTTTTTAAATTATATAACCAACTAAGAAATTCCTCGTATTTATTAAACCTAGCCATTTTAATGCTTAAAACATCTAATATTGGTAAAAACTAACGAAATATTATGTTCATTTGCAGCTTCTATTATTTCTTTATCCCTTATAGAACCACCTGGTTCAATTATAGCAGAAATTCCATAAGAAGCAGCTAAATCTATACTATCTCTGAAAGGAAAGAAACCGTCAGAAGCTAATACAGCATTTTTAGCATTAACATTTGCTTTACTTAAAGCTAATTTTGTAGCATCTATTCTGCTTGGTTGTCCACAGCCAATACCTAAAGTTAATTTATCTTTAGCAACAACAATAGCATTTGAGTCAACATGTTTTACTACTTTCCAAGCAAAAATCATATCTTCAATCTCCTTTTCTGTTGGAAATCTTTTAGAAACAACTTTTAAATTATCAATGGTTATTTCATGCAAATCTCTTTCTTGAACAAGTATTCCATTGACTATTGATCTTAAATCCCAAGATTTATTAAGCTTTGCTCCTAAGTTTTTACAAGCTATAATTTTAGTTTTCTTCCTTTTTCTTAAAATTTCTAATGAAGAATCTTCATAATCTTTAGCAATTATTATATCAAAGAAATAATTTGAAATTTGTTCAGCCAATTCTTTATTTACTTTGAAATTCATAGCT
Organism: Thermoproteota archaeon; assembly: GCA_032249315.1. Taxonomy (GTDB): domain Archaea; phylum Thermoproteota; class Thermoprotei; order Gearchaeales; family Gearchaeaceae; genus SCGC-AAA471-B05. The sequence goes on along the minus strand of JAVVGB010000108.1, from coordinate 925 downwards.
AAAACTCCTCCATAAGCTGAAATACTATCAGCTCCATAAGCCTTTAAGAAAATTTCAATATTGGAAGCTTTGTTGTTACTATAAACACCACAAGGATTCGTATGCTTTATTATAGCACAAGTTTTTTCATTAAATTCGCTTAAAATTTTGATACTTGCATCAATATCAAGTAAATTATTATACGAAAGTTCTTCTCCAGCTAATTTTTCTATAAATAAATTGGGATCTGTTTCATAATTAAATAAAAATGCTTTTTGATGAGGATTTTCTCCATATCTTAACATTTTACCGTTTTTTAATAATAAGAAAAAGGAAAAATTATTCAATAAATTTTCGTTCATAAAAGTATAACATTTCGCTTCATAGTTTATTAAATATTCCATTGATTTTAAAGCTAGTTTTTTCCTTAATTCATATGTGGTTTTTCCGTAAAGTTCTATTTCCTTGATTATCTCTGTTGCATCTTCTTCATCTATCGCAATAGTTACGTATTTGAAATTTTTTATAGCAGAATTTATTAATGCTCTTCCTCCCAAATCAAGCGAAGATAAAAAAGTATCAATATCGGAAAAATTTAATTCATAAAAATTTACTACAACATAATCTATTAGACCTAAATTTTTTATTTCACTTAATTCTTCCGTATTTTCTCTATCTGCTAATATCATAGAATGCAACAAAGGATTAATTGTTTTAATTTTACCTTTTAAATACTCTGTTTTTAATCCTAAAATATCATCTATCAAATAAGCTTCAACATTATTGCTCTTTAAGTAATTATATGTTCCTTTGGTGCAAATGATTTCATAGCCAATTTCTTTTAACTTTTTAGCTAATTCAAGCATAATTTCATGTTTTTTACTTAAGGAAAATAAAGCAAACTTTCTTAAATTATGCATATTTAACCATATTAAAACTAAATTAT
>JAVVGB010000107.1:0-3879 GCA_032249315.1 Thermoproteota archaeon | reverse complement strand
AACAATATCAAAACTATTAAAAATAGCAATATAATTTCGACCCAACCAAATGCATTAAAATAGTATTCTATCATCATTCTTAATATATTTTTTATTTTATTTAAATCTATGAGCGAAGAATTTTGGGGTTACTTTGAGGAATTAGGTAAAGTTCTAAGAAGAATATTTTATGTTTTCATTTTTTCATTTATATTTTTTATTGCTATTCCTAGTCCAGAATTTAGTAAATTTAGCGAGAATCCTTTTTCCTATGATCTTTTTATATTTTGGTTAATAAGAGAAGCACAAAGGTCTTATTTGCCAGAAGGAGCAAGAATATATGCACCAACAATAGTTTCTCCTTTATTAATTATGCTTCAAGTAGCCTTCTTTTTATCTTTAATAGTTACCGTTCCATATGCAGTAATCTCATTATATAATTTTGTTGCTCCTGCTTTATATCCACATGAGAAGAAAGTTTTTAAAAAATATACCATACCCTTTGGACTTCTTTATACTATAGGTTTAATTTATTCAATTATATTTATTTTACCTTTAACATTTAGAATTTCATTTATTCTTTATGGCCCGCTTGGCATAGAACTTTTAATAAACATAAATGATTTTGTAACTTTAATGGTAATGATACCTATAATTGGAGGATTATTGTTTTGCTTACCTATATTTTTGCTACCTTTAATGGAAATTGGTGTACTAAGAGTTGAAACTTTAAGAAAAAATAGAATATTAGTTTATTTGATCATAGCATTCATAATAGGTTTAATAAGCCCAGATCCAACATTTATTAGCGTTATTCCTCTTTTAATACCAATTTATATATTATATGAAATAAGCATTTTTTTAGGAAGTAGAAGAATAAAAAGAAAATTATTATAATTTAATAAATATTTAATTTTGATAAAATTTGATAAAATGTTTCTTCAGAATAATCTTCTTTAAAAGATTTTAATAAAAATTTTAAATCATTAAAATTTACTTTTAAATTTTCTCTTAATTTTAAGGGATCATCTGGTCTTAGAAAGAGATAAGAAATTATACTTGTTAAATTATTAGGTTTTCTTTCTTGGCTTGCAGTTTCAAAATCGATTATTTTTACATTATAATCTTTAGTTACAATAACGTGCTTTGAAGCTCTAGAAAGTTCTCCGTGATCTACTTTTATTAAATCTAGAATTCTACATTGAATTAAGAGCTTTAAAAGAATATTCTTGATTTGATTCAGATCATTTTCCATTATAAATTCTTCAAGAAACTTTCCTTCAATATATTCTAAAACTAAGAAATTTTGTGAAAAATCAAAAAGCTTTGGACCTATGTTATATTCATTAACTCTTTTTAATATCTTTGCTTCATTTTCAAGAGTATTCCTTGTAGCATCTGTTCTTCGAATTTTTAAAGCTACAAAATTGCCTTTATAAATAGCTTTGACAACTAAAGAATTTGTTCCTTTGCCTAGGATTCTAAAATCATCGATCTTAACTTTACCTTCACTTAATATTTCAGTTATTCCAAGGTTATGAATCTCTTCTAACCTTCTTTTAAATTCTTCTTCATTAAATTTAGGATAACATAATATTTTATTCAATGAGCTTAACATTGAATTTTTCTATTAATTCATCCCTGAGCCACCATAAATCCTTAAGAGCCAAATCAACAGCAACTCTAGCGATTTCTTTACTTACATTTTCGTTTAACAAATATGTTTTACTTTCATTTAAAACACTAATCAAATCCTTTGGAATAGAATAAACCTTTAACCATCTCTGGAAAGCATCAAATATGTTTCTAATTTTTCTATCAGTATAAGCATAAATTCTTGAATTTTCTACGAGCAATTCATCTTTTTTATGCGCTTCAATAAATCTTTTAACATTATTTATATCATTAATAAGAGGACCTTTAAGCTTTTTCTTTAAGGGTAATTCAATTTTATCTACTTCAAATAAAATTGCAAACTTTTCTTTTTCATCGGAATAAATTTTGGAATCTAAAACATGAATTTCGTTTTCTTCCAAAAAACTTGTAAAACTTTGCTTAGCTCTCTTTACTTCTCCCCAAAATACATCAGGAGGGATATTAGGATACTTTCCTTCTATCACGAAAACTTTCGTATTCCTTTCTTCAAAAATTTTTAAAGCTAAATTAATATCCTCTGAATATTTCCTTCCTTGAAAGAATTTTAATGAAGGCTTACTTAAAAATAAATTGCAAGCAAATTTAAACAAACTCATTTTCTTAAATGCAGCTGCAACATTCCTATTTTTATCAACAGGATCAACAACTACAAGGGGTGCAGGCTGAAGCTTCCATTCACCACCTATCACTGTTTTATATTCCCTCCATTTTACTGCTTCCTTTATTAAATTTAGAAAGCTACCGTAATGGATTATGAGTAGCTCACATAAATAACCAGAGAAGCCTTCTACTTTAATTTCCGCACCATATAGCTCAATTGTTTTTAGGAATTTCTTAAATAGCCTAATTTGATTCCTTAGTTCATCATTTAAAACTTTTTTCAAATACAACGTATGTAACCTTGTTCTGTCAGCAGCTGTTTTAATCTCTTCGCCTTCTTCTATTAATACAGCTGGAACAATGTCAAAGTTATAGCCCTTATAATTTACAGTAATAAAAGGATGCTCTGCATATCTCTCTATATGATTTGGAAAGCAAGCTTTAGCTATTTTTAATCCGTTATTTATTGCTTCATTTTTTTCTGCTTTTGATAAAATAAAAATATCGATATCTTTATCGTCACTTAAAAAAGTATCATGAGCAAAAGAACCATGTAATTCTATTAAAGCATCAATTCCAAGTTCTTTTTTAGTTTTCTCAAGTTTTTCTAAAACTTCATTTATAGCTTGATTTGCTTTAATCTTTTCTTCTTCATTAACTTTAACTAATTCTAAAGCCTTTTCTATTACTTCATTTAGATTCATAGATGAAAAACTTTTATATCAGTATATATAGGACCTCTTGGAGTTAATTGGCTATTCTTTAATGAAAAATGAGTAACATAAAATTTTCCAAAATCTTCATTTGAAAATTGTTCAAATATTTTCATTACTTGCTTTATTGCTCTATCATCTTTTATTCTTAATAAGGTTACATGTGGATGAAAATCTTCCTTTGGAAATCTTAAGCCTGCTTTTTTTAGTTCATTTTCTACCAAATTATAGAGTTGAGTAATTTCATCAAATCCTTCCTTTATTCCAGCCCATATTACTCTTGGATTTTTTAAAGAAGGAAAAGCACCAAGTTCTGCTACATGAATCATAAATTTTTTAAAAGATATTTTTGATAAAGCTTCAATTACTTCTTCTACAATTTTTTCATTTATTTCTCCAAGGAATTTAATAGTTACATGGAGATTTTCATATTCTACTATTTTTACTCCTGATATATCGAAATTCTTAGCAACATTAAACAATTTATTTCTCACATTATCATCTTCTATATCTACTGCAATGAAGCATCGCATTATTATAAAAATAAATAGATAAAAATAAATTTGAAAGTTTGTATGAAAATAATTTGCATAACAGGAATGCCTCTTGCAGGTAAAACTTTAATTTCAAGCTTTGCTAAAGAATTGGGAATTCCAGTAATAAGCATGGGTGATAAAATAAGAGAAATTGCAAAAAGAAATAACATCAATGCAAAGGATATTGGTAATTTAATATTTGAAATAAGAAATAAGTATGGCAAGGATGCAATAGCAAAGCAATGTTATGAAGATATAAAGAAAATAAATAGCGATGTCATTATAGATGGAGTAAGAAATATTGAAGAAATAGAATATTTTTCTAAGCTAGGAGAAGTATATATTATTGCAATTTTTGCCCCTAGAAAATTAAGATTTGAAAGAGCTTTGAAAAG
>JAVVGB010000106.1:0-3924 GCA_032249315.1 Thermoproteota archaeon | reverse complement strand
TATCAGCTTCTCCTTATAGATTAGGACTAACTGCGACTCCTGAAAGAGAAGATGGTTTACATGAATTGTATCCTGAACTTGTAGGAGAAGTAGTTTATAGGAAATCTATTTCAGAAATGACAGGAAAGTATCTTGCTCCTTTTGAAATACTTAGATATTACGTTAGTTTAAATGATGAAGAAAAGGAAAAATATGAAAAATATAGAAGTATTTTTAAAAAGTTTTTCGAAGATAATGGTATTCAAATTAAAAGTTTAGATGATTTTTATCAAATGATATTAAGAAGCGGAAAGGATAAAAAAGCAAGAGAAGCTTTATTAGCTTGGAATGAAGCAAGAAAAATTGCATTAAATGCTTCAGCAAAAATTGAAGTTCTTAAAGAAATTTTACAAGAACATAAAGGAGAAAGAATAATTATATTTACGGAGCATAATAAATTGGCAAGGGAAATTTCATCAAAATTCTTTATTCCTGAAATAACATATAAAACTCCTGAAAAGGAAAGAATTTTAACGATGGAAAGATTTAGGAAAGGAATATATAATGTTTTAGTTACAAGCAAAGTTCTTGAAGAAGGAGTAGACGTTCCTGAAGCAAATGTTGCCATAATATTAAGTGGAAGCGGAAGCAGAAGAGAATTTATGCAAAGACTTGGAAGAATACTTAGACCTAAAGCTAATAAAACTGCTAAGCTTTATGAAATAATAACAAAGGGTACAACCGAAGTTAATGTTTCTTATAGAAGAAGAATAAGAGAAGAATATTTTGATTAATGTTACCAAGTGAATTACTAAGGATTAAAATATATAACAATGAATATATAAAGCCTTTATTTGCTGAGCTTAAAGATGAAAACTTATTTTTAGCAGATTCGCTTGTAAAGATTTATGAAGAAAGCATTGGAAAAAGGGTAAAAGATTTGGAAGAAAGGGTAAAGGAGCTGGAATTATTTGCTGAAGAATATGGCTACGATTTTAAGTTTTTTCGTGGATTAAAAACTTTACTTGATAGAAGATTGGTATTCGAAGAAAATGTAAATGCTATAGATAGCATAAGGATTAGAGCAGAAATATTCGAGACTACAAATAGGCTTTTTGGAGGCTTTGTTTTAAGAGAAGAAGAAAGAAAAAAAGTAATTTCTGAAGTTAGCAAAAAGCTAAATTTAAATCAAGAACAGGTTGAAGAAATTTTTAAGTCAATATATGAGGAAGAAAAGAAAATAAAGGGATTTGAAAAAATAAGCGGGGAAGAATTGCTGAAATTGTATAATCTTTCTTTGCTACAAACTTTACTTTTTAGATGTAAAAAGTTATTCCTAGATGTAAAAGCTACAGGTTATGAAATAAAAAGATTATTATGGAATGTTAAAAAGCTAGGATTGTTATATATAGCTGAGAAAAGCTTTAATGGTATTACTTTTAGCATAGATGGGCCTGTCTCTGTAATAAAACAAATCGAAAGATATGGTACAAGAATGGCTAAAATTATTCCTTTAATTTTGCCCTTTTCTTATTGGAAAATTTTTGCTTATATAAGCAGTAAATTAAGAGCTAAAAAAGGAAAATCAAAAACTTACAAATTTGTTATGAGTAAAGAAAGTGAAGAATTGTTTCCAAAATATGAAAAATTAGAACTAGAATATGACAGCGAGCTAGAAGAAAGTTTTGCTAAAAGATTTGTAACAGTAACAGGAGAATGGAAATTAATAAGAGAACCTGAACCTATAATAAGCGGTAAAACTATTTTTATTCCTGATTTTTTGTTAATAAAAGATAATATTAAAGTATATTTAGAAATAATAGGTTTTTGGACAGAAGATTATTTAAAAAGAAAATTAGAAAAAATAAAACAATTAAAAGATATTAATTTAATATTGGCAATAGATTCTTCTTTAGGTGATATAAAAATTGATGATCCTAACATTGTTATAATTAAATATGATAAAAAAATTTCAAGTTTTGATATAATTAAAGCTTTAAGAAAATTTGAAAAATAAATATTTAATTAACTTTTCTTAAGTTTCTCTATCTTTTCTCTTAGTATAGGTAAGAATTGGTATAGATCTGCAACAATGCAATAATCGGCATATTTGAATATTGGAGCATTCTGATCTTTATTTATAGCCACTATTACCTTTGAATCTGTTATGCCTGATACATGTTGAGGTGCTCCAGAAATTCCTACCGCAATATATAACTTAGGTCTTATTGATTTGCTACTTATTCCTATCCATACATCATCAGGAAGCCATTTGTAATCTGCAGCAATTGGTCTTGTACATCCTACTTGTGCATTTAATACTTCAGCTAAATCGAAAGCTAACTTTAAGTCTTCTTTTGTTCTAAATCCTCTTCCAACACCTACAACTATTTCAGCATCCTCAATTCTAGCAGCGCTTCTTTTCTTTTCTTCTCTACCTATAACTTTAAATTTCGATTCGGGTATATTTTCTATTTTTAAGATTCTAGCTTTTGTATTGATAACTTCCTGTTTAAACTTTTTCAAAGGAACTGTTAATGCTAAGTTTGTTTCTTTTTTAACTTTAAATATTGCTGTAGCTCTTCCTCCTAAAACTGGTTTATGAAAAACTAAGTAACCATTTAATTTATCAAAATATGAAACATCTGTAATCATTGGAATTCCAAGATTCGAAGCTAACCTTGCCAAAATTTCTATATTATCTTTTCTTGAAGGAGCAATCAAATACTTTGGTTTTGTTTCATTTACTATGTTTATTAATACTTCATACCATTGATCGTTAAGAATCTCTTTTTCAGAATAGTAAAATACATCAAATCCTTTATTTGCAATTTCTTCCAAATTTTCTTCATAACATGAAACACCAATGATTTCTTCTTTTTCTTTCAATAAATAAGCTAAAGGTAAAGCCTCTTGAATGAATTTTATTTTTGAACTAAAAACTATTATTGAACTCATATTTTTAAAACACCTTCATCAATTAAATATTTAATTAACTTTTCGCTTATTTCATCTAAATTTTTCCCTTCAACAAATATATTTTTCCTTGAAACGGGCAATATTCTTATTTCTTTGCTTAAATCAAATTTAGGTAACTCTAAATCTTTTATGTTATATTTGAAAATAGGTTTTGTTTTAGATTGTAAAATTTGCTTTAATGTAGGTAGCCTAGGTTGATTTATTTCACCTGTTACACTTACTATTAGAGGAAGACTGGTTTTAACTATTTGTATTTCATCTTCCAAATCTCTATATAGCAAAACATCCTTTTCTTGTATTTCTATTTTTCTAACAAATGTTACAGCTGGAACGTTAATCAATGAAGATAATCTTGAAGCGAATTGATAAGAAGAAGTATCCATTGAAGCTTCTCCTGTAATATAAATATCAAAAGCTCCTACTTTTTTAACTAAATTAGCCAATGCTAAAGAAACTTCAAAATTTGAAGCACCAACTAATTTCTCATCAAGGATTATATGTGCTTCATCTGCACCCATGGCTAAAGTTTCTCTAATTATTCTTTCATAATCAGCTTGTCTCTTTGAAATGGGACCATAAGTTAAAGCTGAAAAGACAGCTACTTTTCCTCCAAATTTTTCTTTTATTCTTATTCCTTCTTCTAATGCATTCTTATCATATTCGCTTATAGCTAAAGCTGTTTCCTCTAAATTTACAATTCCTGAGCTATCTACTTTAATTAGATTTAAATTTAAAGAAGCCTTTATAAAAACCGCAATATTCATTTTATGCTGATTCAATAATTTTTCTTAAAAGCATCGTAGACAAAACATCCTTACTTATTCTTAATTTTCCTCTAAGAAAAGCTGTCATTGCATCTAGTTCTTTCTTAAGTATTTTAATTAAAGTATCATAATCTGTTGAAAGAATAGCTGTAGGATTTTGATGAACTCCTTTTACAAAGTTAATTTTTCCATAATTTATCTC
>JAVVGB010000105.1:0-4029 GCA_032249315.1 Thermoproteota archaeon | reverse complement strand
GTTTTATCACCTACCTTATTATATTTAAATAGATACTTAAAATTTTCTTTTAAAAAGCGAATTTATTTTTTATTTTCACCATTTGAATATTAAAGACATCGTAAACAATCAATAATAAAGTTAAATGGCTACAAAGAAGCTCATTAGTAAAACGGGATACCTGAACTATATTCTCTTCCCAGTATTAAATAAATTCCTTCTTCTTTGCATTTTTCCTTCAAATAGTTTGCAACTTCTTCGTTGGCATACTCCACAGATAAAACTTTTAAATATGTTTTCTTATTCGTAAACTTTTCAGCAGAATTCACTGTAATATTTAACTTTTCCAATTGATTCTTAGCTTCTTCAATGCTACGTAATGTGACTGTCACCTCACCTACAATTAAAGGATCTGAACAAAATATATCTACTTATCTACTTCTTTGTAGCCGTCTATAGGTAACGTTACATTTACCCTAATATCGCAATCTATACCTCTTTCTTTCATTAATAATTTGACTACCCTTCCAGAATAATATTCAAAACCGCCTCCTAATGCATCGCGAATATCTGTAAGAGCATTAATGAGCCATTTAAATGTTTTATCTGCATTTTCCCATCTCTTGAAATTTTCTTCCCAACGTTTTTCATTCTCCTTCCACCTTCTATCATTTTCTTCCCACCTCTTAAAGTTTTCTTCCCATAATTTAGCATTTTCTCTCCATCTTTTTTCGTTTTCTCTCCACCTTCTTTCACTTAATTTTATAAAACGGTTAAAATCTTCTCTAAGCTTTCTTAATTCGTCCATCAAATCTCTTATTCCTAATCAACCTAATACCTCATATCGAAAACTTTCATCTTCTTTCAATAGCCTTATTATTTCTTTTCTTATTTCGCTTTTCATTTACTATATATATTAATAAAAAACATTATATAAGGAATAATTAGTGAAATAGAGTAAATTGAAAATGCTTTACAAAAGACATTGCAATTCAATATTTCATAGGTTTGTTTATTATTTTTTAAAATTTTATTTTAATTAGATTTCATAACTTTCAAACTTTTTTCGAAAAAGTTCAAATATTTTCTAGCTATAATGTTCCAGTCATGATTAATCGCAATTTCTCTAGCTTTTCTCGAATATTCTTCATAAACTTCTTTGTTTGATAAAAGCTCTATTATCTTTTCAGCCATTTCCTTAAGATCAAAATTCTTTATTATAATTCCTCCATTTCCAACAACCTCGGATATGCTTGCAATGTTAAAAGCAACTACTGGTTTACCGCTGGCCATAGCTTCTAAAAATATTAATCCAAAACCTTCGATTATTGAACATGAAGCAAAGATATCGCATGAAGAGTAATAATATGGTAAATCTTCATCCTTCACAAACCCTTCAAAGAAGACCTTATTTGTTAAATTTAATTCTTTAACAATTTTCATCAAATTGCTTTTCTCAGGTCCTTCACCAACAATTACCAATGAAGCATCTATTCTTTTTTGAACATAATTGAATACTCTTATTAGTTTATCTACATTTTTTGTTTTAACCAAAGCACCTACAAATAGAATTACATATTGCGATTTGAATTTATCTCTAAATATAGGCTTGTTATTAGGATTGAATTTACTTGTATCAACTCCTTCATGTATCACTTCTATTTTTTTGCTAGGTATTTTGAAAGTTTCAATTATTTGCTTTTTAGTAAAATAGCTTGGGGCAATAATATAATCTATCTTTGTCATTTTAGAATAAAGATCAGCGAAAGGTATCACGAATATGTCTTTAAAGTTTTTAATATAATCTACATGATGAGCTAAGCCAACTTTAAGCTTTGCATTAGATAAGAAGGAAAAAGGTGATTGGTTATTTAACAATAAAACATCGCTATCTAGTTCTAAACTTTTCAATATCGAAGTCAATGAAAAGCTGAGATAATTTAGCTCTGCTAATCCTGCAGCCCTTCCGAGATATAAAGTTGCATCCTTAACTCTGAATATTTCAATGCCGTCTTTTATGTCATAGCTATTTCCTCCGTTCCAAAATGTAGTTATAACCCTTACTTTACAATTATTAAGAGCTAAATATTTTGAAATGTTCTCAATATGTCTCTCTATTCCCGTATAGACTCCTCTTTTAGGATACGGATAGACAGGAGTTGTGATTGTGATTTTTAACATAAGATATAAAAAATTACATTATATAGTATATAGTCATAAATTAATTAAAATACTATAAAAATGGGCGTACGATTAGTAGTGATAATTGAGAATGTGAAAAAGATAAGTCAAGAAGAGCTGAATAAAGCTTTTGGAGTTCATGTCTTTGAATACAAGGAAGTAAAAGATATAATCCCTGAATGGGAATTATTTGAATGGAAAGGAAAAGTTTATGCAACTTGGAACTTTACTCCTAGAATATTCGATGGAATGTATGAACTTTTTATGGCTTCATTAGAAGGGGTCCTTTAAGCAAAGTAGATAAAGATACTAGGATTAAATGGGAATCGCTTAGAAAGTATTTAGTAAGAGTTCGTGAATTTCTAGGAAATGGTAAAGTATATATAGGAAACGATGTTGTATATTTTCGTGATCCTGATTCTGCTAAAAGATTTAGAGAAGAGTTCTTTTTGCCTCCTGAAGTTCCAGAAGAATTGCTGAAAGAACCTGATTTGAATAAATATCCTGAATTGAAGGATGTAAAGGAGCTTCAGTTTTTAGTATGGTGATTGCCAATATTTTTGTTTAAAGGAGAGACTTTAAAATCTACATAATATATTCACTTCAAAATATCTTTTAACCATATTCTGCTTCGCTCTTTAAAGGCTTCTTCTAAAATTTCATCCACATCTTTTGATATATTCCAATTTACAAAGAAAATTCCTTTATAATTAAGATTTTTTAAGACTGGTCTTATTTCTATAACATCATTCTTAACTATAATTTTAACCTTACCATGGATATTCATTTTATCCCTTATTTCTTTGGGTATAACAATTCTGCCTTTCTTATCAACATTAACTATATAATACTTTTTCACAAATTCCATTAACATTTACACACATAATAACTTATCTGAATGTTAAGAATATGTTTGTTTAATTTATTGAACTGTTTAATAATATAAAGATTGAGTCAAATGAACGATTTTAGACCACTTTATATTGTTTTTCGATATCTTTATAGTTTATAAATTTTTGGAAGATTAAAATGTAAGATGAAAAATTTGCAAGACTTTTTAATAAAGAAAGGCTGTAACCTCTTCAAGTTGTTGTGTTACAGGATTTACTTTTAAGTTCATGGCTTCAAGTGTTGTTACACCAATTAAAACTTTATCAATTTGTTTACTGATCAAAACAGGCATTATCCTCTTTTTACCCATAATTTCAATAGTTGCATGAGCCAGTTCAAGTTCTTCTAGTCCTTTACCTGTTAGAACTTTTGCTTTTTCACCAGTCTTAGAAAGATTTAATTCTTTGGAAATTTCTTCAGGAATTACACTTAACGTAGCTCCAGTATCTACAAGAGCATTAATTTTAATGGATTTAGTTTGTTGAATATCACTTAATGTAACTTCTACTTCTATGTGTCTCATATTTTATTATAATATTATAACGACGTTAAACATATAATTAATACATAAGCAAAGTCCACTCTTTCAGCTTTCCTTCAATCGGATCTACTTGTAAGCCAAGAATTTCAAGTGTTGTTACACCAATTAGAACTTTGTCGATGGTATCAGAAATTAATACAGGGATCATCTCACTTTTTCCTTCAAGTTCCAACCAAGCTCTTGAACGATCAAGCTTAATTTTTCCAGCACCAGTTTCTACGATATTACTTCCTGTTGTTTTTAATCCAAGTTCAGAAGCAATCTTTCTCGGTATAACTGTAAGAGTTGCTCCAGTATCAACGATTCCTTGAGTTTCTAAAATCTTATTTAATGTCTCATCAGCTATTTTAACTTTAACGTATATATGGCCCATCTAATCAATTAAGTTACTACTGATTATTATATCTAGTTTCATCTTAAAAACAAATAATTAGAAG
>JAVVGB010000104.1:0-4047 GCA_032249315.1 Thermoproteota archaeon | reverse complement strand
AATTTTTCCTTACTCAACATAATTAAAGATATATCTTGCCCATTCTACTTGTATTTCTAATAAAAATTTATCATCATTTAATATTTTATCTAATATTTCATTTTCAAGATTTATTTTTTTAATAATGTTAATTAATTCAGATTTTTTCAATAATAATGGATCGTATATCTGAGGATTTTCTTTTACTAAAATTTTAACAATTTCTTTTATCATAAATTATATAATAAAACTGGAGCCATTTTATACACATTTCTTATTAGCCAAATTATTCCCTGAACCAAATAGTATGCTGTATGGGAATTAACTATCACGGGGATTCCTAATTCTACAGCTTTCCTTCTAATTATGTATTCATCTCTTAACATTTCTGCATATTTTTCTAAAGTTATTGAACTAGGAATATTTATTACTAAATTAATCTTTCCTTCTCTTAAATAATCAAGTATGTTAGGTTTTCTTTCGGGCTCTTTAACTTTATAAAGTACTTTATAAACAGGTATACCATTATTTATTAAATATTCGGCTGTATGTTCACTTGCATATATTGTAAATCCTAATTTATATAATAAATCAGCTATTTTTACTATTTTTGTTTTTTCTTCTCCACCTGCACTTATGAATACATTTCCTCCTTTTATTGGAATGTTATAACCAGCAGCTAAAAGAGCTTTTATAAAAGCCTCTTCAAATGTTTCTCCAAAACATGCCACTTCACCTGTAGAACGCATCTCTACTCCTAATATTATATCTGCCTCATCTAGCTGCATAAATGAAAATTGGGGAACTTTTACAGCATAATTTGCTTTATAAGCTTTAATTATTTTTTCATTTTCCAATCCTTTCAATATTGCTTTTGCTGCAATTTCAATTAAATTTATTCCTGTAAATTTTGAAACAAATGGCATAGAACGGGAAGATCTTAAGTTACATTCTATAACATAGACTTCGTTATCCTTGACTATATATTGAATATTAAAAGGTCCTTTAATTTTCAAACTTTTAGCTATTTTTTCTGTGTAGCTAATTATTTTATTTTGAATTTCTTTACTTATTCTTATTGGCGGAATAACCATTGTAGCATCTCCAGAATGAATTCCAGCTTCTTCAATATGCTCTATTATAGCTCCTATTATCACATTATTACCATCGGAAACACCATCTACTTCGACTTCAATTCCATCTTTAATATATTTACTTACAACTATTGTATTTTCTTTAACTAAAGATATTTCCTTTAAATATTTCTTTAATTCTTCTTTATCCCAAATTACTTTCATTGCTTCTCCGCTTAATACATAAGAAGGTCTTACTAAAACAGGAAAGCCTATTTTACCTACAAATTTATAAATCTCTTCAATTTCTTTAAATTCTTTCCATACAGGTTGTTTAATTCCTAAGCTATCTAAAAGAGAACTAAACTTTGCTCTATCTTCAGCTTTGTCAATATCTTCTGGATTTGTTCCTAAAATTTTAACTCCTGCTTTGTATAATTTTAGTGATAAATTATTAGCTATTTGACTTCCAACGCACGTTATTATTCCTAATGGCTTTTCTTTTTCATAAATATCTAAAACTCTTTCAAAAGTCAATTCTTCAAAGTATAGTTTATCGCTCATATCATAGTCCGTTGATACAGTCTCAGGATTGCAATTTATTACTATGCATTCATCTATTCCTTCCTTTTTTAATGCCCAAACCATATTCATCGTTGCCCAATCAAATTCTACAGAACTTCCTATTCTGTAACATCCTGACCCTAAAATGATTACCTTCTTTTTATTGGTATCAAAATTTATATCATCGAAATCTCCATTATAAGTTAAATAAAGATAGTTAGTTGATGCAGGCCACTCAGCTGCTAAAGTATCTATTTGTTTAACGCAAGGAATGATTTTATTCTTTATCCTGAATTCTCTTATTCTTTCTTCCTCTACATTTAAACATCTTGCTATTTGTTTATCTGAAAAACCTAACTTTTTAGCTTCTTTTATTATATGATAAGCCTGTTCATCCTCTAGTTTAATGTTATGTAAAACTTTTTCCATATCCACAATATTCTTTATCTTTGAAATGAACCATGGGTCAATTTTACTGTATTTTGCTACTTCTTCTATGCTCATACCTGCCTTTAAAGCTTTGGCTACATAGAATAAAATTTCATCAGTTGGTTTCTTTAATTCTTCAATAATTTTTTCTAAACTTTCCAATTCTTCATTTTTATTTGCTACTAAACCATCTTTACCTATGTCAAGCATCCTTATTGCTTTCTGAAGAGCTTCTTCAAATTTTCTTCCTATTGCCATAACTTCGCCAACAGACTTCATTTGCGTTCTTAATCTTCTATTTACTTTTGGAAACTTCCTAAAGTCCCATCTTGGCATTTTTATTATTACATAATCTAAAGACGGTTCAAAAGCTGCTGTTGTTATATTAGTTACCTTATTTAGTAATTCAGGCAATGTATATCCTATTGCTAATTTGGCAGCTATATATGCTAAAGGATAACCTGTAGCTTTTGAAGCTAATGCTGAAGATCTTGACATTCTAGGATTCATTTCTATTATATAGTATTTTTCATTTTGTTGATCCAACGCAAATTGAACATTGCATTCTCCTACAACTCCAATAGCTCTAGCAGCCTTTATTGAAGCATCTCTCAAAATATGGTATTCTCTGTTATTTAACGTTTGTGAAGGAGCAACTACTATGTTGTCTCCTGTATGAACTCTCATTCCTAAGATATTTTCCATGTTGCAAACTACAATGCAGTTATCTTTATAATCTCGCATGACTTCATATTCTATTTGCTTCAAATCTCCGAGATATTCCTCTATTAGAACTTCCTTTATTAAGCTATTAGCTAATCCTTTTTCAACAATTTCTATCAACTCACTTTCATTAAAAGCATAACCGCTACCTCTTCCTCCTAAATTATATGCAACTCGTACCATAACAGGATAACCTATTTCTTTAGCTATTTCTTTAGCTTCCTCGATTGAATACGCACTTTTGCTCTTAGGTACAGGAAGATTATTTTTTATCATCGTATTTTTAAACTTTTCTCTATCGCTTGCAATATCTATAGCTTCAATGGGGGTTCCTAGAACTTTAACTCCGTATTTATCCAATATTCCAGTTTTAGCTAATTGAACACCGCAATTTAGCGCAGTCTGACCTCCAAATCCGAGTAATATGCCGTCTGGTCTTTCGATTTCAATTACTTCCTTTACAAATTCAGGAGTTATCGGTAAAAAGTAAACCTTATCGGACATATTTTCATCTGTTTGAATTGTAGCAATATTAGGATTCACCAAAACTGTTTTAATTCCTTCTTCTCTTAAAGCTTTTAAACACTGACTTCCAGAATAATCGAATTCTCCTGCTTCAGCTATTTTTATCGCTCCACTTCCTAATACAATTACTTTCCTTATATCAGGTATTTTAGGCATATTTGTTTATCAAATGTTTAAAAATATCGAATATGAAAGTAGTATCATAAGGACCAGGGGAAGCTTCTGGATGAAATTGTACAGCTATTACTGGCAAATCTTTATGTTTTATTCCTTCAATGGTTTTATCATCTGCATTTATCCACCAAATTTCCAATCCTGTTCCTTTTAATTTTTCAGGATCTACAGCATAACCATGATTTTGACTTGTTATATAATTAACATAATTAGTTAATTCTATACAAGGCTTATTTTGTCCTCTATGACCATACTTTAATTTAAATGTATCTCCTCCCAAACTTAAGGCTATTATTTGATTACCAAGACATATTCCTAAAGTAGGAATTTTATTTTCTATTATTTCTCTTACAGTTTCTATAGTTTTTACAAATTTTTTAGGATTTCCTGGTCCATTGGATATTATTACTCCTGAAGGATTATAACTAAGAATTTCATCGTAGCTTATATTATATGGTACTTTAATAACCCGAAAACCTCTTTCCAAAATGTTTCTAATTATGCTTAATTTTACGCCACAATCTATTAAAACAACCGTTGGACCTTTATTTTCAAAAATTTTAATTTCTTTAGAAATTTC
>JAVVGB010000103.1:0-4104 GCA_032249315.1 Thermoproteota archaeon | reverse complement strand
AATGGTTACATGACTCCTGAAGCAATAAAAATGCTGGCTAATTTCTTAGATGCTATAACTGTAGATTTTAAAGGAAGTGGAGAGAAGAAATTCATGCAAAAATATATAATTGTTCCAGGACCTGAGCCTATTTATGAATCATTATTGGAATTAAAGAAATTAAATATTCACATAGAAATAACGGACTTAATAATTCCAGAAATAGGTGATAACCTTGAGGAAGCAAGAAAATTGTGCAAATGGATATATGAAAACCTAGGTCCTGATACACCTATTCATTTCTTAAGATTTCATCCTGATTATAAACTTTTACATTTACCACATACCCCTGTTAAAACTTTGGAAAAACATTGCCAGGTTGCTAAAGAAGAAGGATTAAGGTATGTTTATATTGGTAATGTACCTGGTCATCCTTTGGAAAACACATATTGTCCAGAATGTAATAATGTGGTAATAGAAAGATTTGGTTTTGACATAACAGGATGGTATTTAGATGAAAATAACCGTTGTAAATATTGCGGTTATCAAATCCCTATAAGAGGAAAATTAAGTAAAAACGTATTTAAAAACAGATTTTTACCTGTCTTTTGGTAATTTCTTATAATATTTACAAATTGTTTTTAAAGTACAAATATTACAAAGAGGCTTTATTGGCTTACAAATACTTTTACCAAATCTGATAAAAGTTTCGTTAATATCTAACCAATATTTTTTATCTATTTTTTCCATTAATGCAAATTCTGTTTCTTCAGGAGTTTTTGTTTCTACTATACCTAACCTATTCATTATTCTATGTACATGAGTATCCACAGGAATCGCTGGTTTTTTATAGGCATAAACAAGAACACAATTGGCTGTTTTCCTTCCTACACCTGGTAAGGATAAAAGTTCATTTATATCATCTGGTATTTTACCATTATATTTTTCAACTAAAACCTTTGCTAATTTTATTAGTGTTTTAGCTTTATTTCTATAAAAGCCTACTTTTTTAATTACATTTTCCAGTTCTTTTATATCAGCCTTAGCTAATTCATTTACATTAGGATATTTCTTTATAAAATCAATTACAACTTTTTCAGTTATTTCATCTTTAGTTCTATGGGACAAAATAGTCGCTGTCAATACAACATAAGGATCATTAATTTTTCTTGTCAAATCACCTAGCATTGTTGTTTTAGAATAAGGTTCCTTTGATAACATTTCCTTTATTTTTTCTATAATTAAACCAAAATCTACTTCGCTCATAATTCTAAGTAGAGAGTTTATAGATTCTACCTTTCCAGATTATTCCTTTTTTATACATAATATAAGACTTCAACAGTAGATAAATGAATAAAATTATAGAAATAAAATACTGAAAAGCATAATTAAAATTAACATTTAATTTATAATAAATTATACCGAAACGAAATATATAAAATATATTAATAATAAGAGACCAAATGAATAAATTTGTATAATTATAATAAAAATATAAACTATAGAATAAAGTTATGAAAGGAAATAAGTAAATTATCGTTAATAATAATATAGCTATAATTAAATAATAAATCTTAGCTCCTAAGCCAAGATACAAGTTCTTTGACCAACCTTGAATCATTTCTTTAAGATTTCTATACATTCTAACTCTCAATAAATTTAAACCATTATATACCCTTACCTTATAACCATTTTGCTTAACTAACTTAGCTAAATGGAAATCTTCTATAATATCTTTCTTTACTGCTTCATGTGTTCCTATTTTTTCATAAACTGATCTTTTAAATAAAAGAAATTGACCGTTACCAAAAACAAACTTAGTATTATCTTTATTTGTATAAGGAGCTAAAGTGTATATAACAATGAATTGACCTATTATAGGAAGAAAAGATTTGACCCATTTGCTTTCCATTATTAAACCTGGAACTAAAGTTAATAAACCAATATTTTCTTCTTCACACTTTGCTACAGCCAACTTTAATGTTTCCTTTGAATGGATTGTATCAGCATCTGTAAACAATAAATAATCACCTTTAGAATTTTTATAACCAATATAACAAGCCCAATTTTTACCTATCCATCCTTGAGGTAAAGGAGGTTCTTTAATAACCTTAACATTTTTAAATTTTTCTGCTACTGCTTTAGTATCCTCATCTCCTGCAACTACAATTATTTCTTTATTCGAATATTCTAGACTTAAAATTGAAGATAGACATTTTTCTATGTTTTCTTTTTCATATTTAGCAGGTATGATTATTGATACCAAAGGTTCATTATTTAATTTATAATTAGTTTTTAGTGAAGGAATAATTTTAAAAATGTAAAGGGAAGCAAGATTAATAAAAATCAATACAAAACCCATCGCTATTAAAAATAAAGTAAATAAGTCCATCAATTTTATTAAAAGGTTTCCAAATTTAACTTTTAAGCACTATTTATTTTAGTTTTCTACTATTATTATTATGGATTTAATAACAATCTTAATAATAATTCTTGCATCATTCGTTGCAGGATTTATAGGTTCAATTCTTGGAATAGGGGGAGGAATAATAATTGTTCCTACATTAACATATTTAGGATACCCAATAGAAATGGTAATTCCTGCAAGTTTATTAGCAATATTATTTAATAGCATGATTTCAAGTGTTAAATATTCAATAAAAAATTTAATTAATTATAAATTAGGATTAAATTTATCAATATTAACTATTTTTGGAGCAATAATAGGAAGTATGATATTTATTATAATAAACAAAAAAATTTTGTATATTTTATTTGGAATAATTATAATTATTTTAGCAATATTAATATTAAAAATTAGAAAAATAAAAATTAACAAAAGTTTAGGTTTTTTAATGTTTATATTTGGAGGAATAATTTCAAACCTTTTAGGCGTAGGTGGAGGAGTTTTATTTACACCTTTGCTTAACCTTATTTTTAATTTAGATCTTAAAAAATCAGTAGCCACAAGTCTTTTAATGATAGGAATAGTAACAAGTATAGGCACATTAATTTATTTTTATGAAAGACTTCTTAATCCATATTTGGGTCTTTTAACAGCTACAGGAATAATAATAGGTTCATTTCTAGGTTCTTCTATAATGATCAGTATAAAAGAAAAACATCAAAGATTAGCCTTGGTAAGTCTATTATCAGTCATTTCTTTCTCAATGATCTATCGTGGAATTGTTTAAAAGCTTATATATTGGCTAGAATAAGAAAAAATTATGACAGTTACTGTTAATGAACCAATTGTAACCTTTACAGAAAAAGCTATAGAGAAAGTCAAAGAATTTATGGAACAAGAAGGAAATCCAAACCTATACTTAAGAATATATATAGCTAGCGGAGGGTGCGCAGGTTTTAGCTATGGTATGGTGTTTGAAGAAAATCCTACTGAAGATGACATTGTATATGAAGTAAACGGTGTGAAAATTGTAATTGATAAATTTAGCGCAAAATATCTTCAAGGAGCAAGCGTAGATTATGTAGAAACCTTGATGGGTAGCGGGTTTAAGATAGACAATCCAAATGCTAGATTTACTTGCTCTTGTGGAAGTTCCTTTAGCGTTTAAGTTTTTTATTTTTAATACTTTTTACAAGAATAGATAAAGAAATTAAAATAATAGATAGAATTACCAAACTAGCTATCCAATTTTGTAATAATCCTTCAACATAAGGTTCCTTTTTTATAGGTATTTCAACAAAAACTATATTTGATATTTCGCTTTCCCCTTTATAATTATAAGCTTTAATTGCATAATAGTAAGTTTTACCTGGTATAACTTTAAGATCGACATAAGAAAAACTATCTTTAACTGTATCTATTAATTTCAAGTCATCCCTTTTTTCTCCTCTATATATTTGAAAACCTTCAACGGGTACAAATGGATTTTGCTGCGGTATTTCCCACCTTAGAATAACATAATTTGAAGTAGCATTATGACTTATTATATAAGGTCGAGAAGGGGGAGAAGGTGAAATTGGAGTTTCAATTCTAAAAGTTTTATTTACTTGCAAAGTTGTATTATCTGTAGCCATAAGAGTTAATTTTAGAATATATATTTCATTGGGCAAATTTTCTCCTACATACGATAGTATTTCTCCAAATTTATTGGTAATACC
>JAVVGB010000102.1:0-4166 GCA_032249315.1 Thermoproteota archaeon | reverse complement strand
TCTTCCTTTATTTCTTTTTTTATATAAGCTTCAACTTCTTTTCTTACTTCTTCAATTTTTTTAATTGTTTCCCCAACATTACTTGCTTTCATACTCTTTTGATATTTCACTCAGCATATTCTTTGTGTCCTGATCTAAATTTGCTTCATTAATTTCAAAGACATATCTTGCTTTTATTCTTGGATCAACATTTGGCTTTTTAGATAGATATCCCATTTCAGTTAATTTATTTAAATAGCTAGAGGCAATATTTACAGGTATTGCAAGTTTTTGCGAAACAGTTCTAGGATCACTTTTGCCTCCTGAAGCTTTAACTATTGCTAAAGCCTTTAACAAAGCAGGAGTTAATCTTTCCTTTTTTTCCTTATAGCCAATAATTTTTTCCAAATTATCTATCCTTTTCTCCAAATTTTCCAATTTTTCTAAAATCTTTAATAACAATTCGTTGCTACTCATGATTATAATATAAGCTATTCTTTATATATATTTTTATCATATTTTTCTTCAGAAATATTTGATAAAAACATCGTTATGAAAATAAAATAAGGAATAAAGCTTTTTTCGCTAAAATTTTTTTCAATATTATTTATTTCATTCTTGATTATTTTGGCATACTTTTTTGCTAATCTTTCAATCTCTTTGTATTTTTCAATTTCTTCATCAGGTATTTGTATAAATTTATCAAAAGCTATTTTTATTAGCTCTTTTACAAAATAATTGTTTATTCCTAAAGCTTCTATTAAGTTAATAAATCCTTTTGAAATTTTTTCCTTATCCATTTTTCCTAACCTCTATTATATTTCCACTTTTCTCTAAAATTACGGTATAATTATCGAAAATAACATAATGCTTGCCATTTTTAAAATATGAATCAATTACTTTAGACTTTTTACCACTTATTTCTTCTAAATGTTTAGAAGCTAAACTAATAGCTTCTCCTTTGCTTATTTTTTTCTTAGAGAATCTTATTGCTAAAAGAAATATTGTAATAAAGGCAAAAAATCCTAAAAGCAATTTAATAAGCCAGTTTGAATTCTTTATTTCCAAATTTTTCATATTTACGTTTTCATCCAAATTTAATGTTTCAGGTTTATCCAAGGAATCTTTATTCTCAATAAAAATATCTTCTTTTAAAATTTCACTTTTAAAGCTATTCAAAAATTCTTTTAAATTTTCTTTTTCTCCTATTAAAGAAATAGAATATAATTGTTTTTTATCATCTGTAATTTTTGAATAACTTAATAGAGATTTTTTAAATTTTATCCAAACAGGCTTATCATCAAAAATTTTTCTTAAATTAAATAATATATTTTCAAGAATGTCATCTCTTGAATAAACTATTAATTTTAGATTTATTTTTTCCAAATCATTTTTTTCAATTTCAAATTTTTTATTTGGATATAAAATAACTTCATTTAATTTTCTTTTAATTAAATAATAAATTATAACAAAAGAAGAAGATAAACCTAAAATATATTCTATGTTAGAAAAAATAAAATTTAATATATAATTTAAATTTGCTTCCATGTTTTTAACTCACCTGTTTTAGCATCAAATTTATATTCTATAAGCTTATCATTCTTCTTTGCATAGACAATCCATTCATTTTTATTTAATTTAGCTTCATTAATTTCCAAATTATTATCAAGATCTTTCAATTTCCTTATAATTGTACTGAATTCTACGCTTCTTTTCAAATCAATTTGATTAGAAATGATTCTTAAAATTATCCAAAGTAAAGTAGCTGAGATTATTAATGGAACAAATGGAAACTTTACAAACATTGATATTGGTGCAGCTAAAATAAAAGCAAATAAACCTAGAATTATGATAATTAGAAATTTAAAAAACAAAGGAATTTCTGAACGATGCTTCCATCCTGTAAAAATTAAATAGCCTGTAATTATTAAAATAAAAGCCATCGCTACTATTATCAAAGTTAATGTTAATAGTAGATTTTCAAGAATAAGTTGCGGTTGATAAATTAAGTTTATTCCTAGTAAATTTAACAAAGGATTAATTCCCAAATTATAGATAACATATGCAGTAAATGAAATAGCTGTTATATTGCTTAGTTTTTTGAATAGGTTCAAAAAATTCATTCTTTAGATTTTTTCTTTTGATATTCTTTTCCTACTAAAAATCCTAGAAATCCTGCAATTGCTGCTACGCCTATTAGTTGTATTTCTTTTCTCTCTAATGTTTTCCTAACCTTTTCAAATATTGATTCACCCATCAAGAATAATTTATTTTATCCAATATATAAATCTATTGTCTAAAAATATTTTTGTATCATATAAATATATCTTTTAAAGAGATTAGTTAAAACATGTATAAATTCCAGTTCTAGTAACTACAGAAGAATAAATTCAAGAATCAAAGAAATGTATTAAAGGATCTTTTCATGAAAAAGGATAATTTTTTAATTTTGCCTTGGAAAGATTAAAAGAATTTATTAGATGAAACAAAAGCCAAAGAATAAAAAAGATTAGAAATAAATTTAATTGTATTTGATCAAATAATTTAGCTATTAAACGAGAAGCTTTGCTACAGCTAATACGAAAATTTGAGTAAAATTTAACAAATTACTTTAATAAAAGTTAAGTCAACGTATTTCCATTACTTCTAAGATCTCTTTAATATTCTTAATATTTTCTAAATTCCATAGCATTTTTAAAAGCTCCTTTGAATTTTCTTTCAAAAAAGGTTCTGTTAGTTTAATGAATTTATCATTTAGTTCTTCATCTGATAAAGGATTCATATAATGACCTTTTGGATAAATTATTTCGCTGGATTCCTTTCTTCCATCTTTAAGATAAATTGTTATTCTATTTGGAACAGCCTTTGGATAAAGCTTATCCAATGAAGGATCAACTTTAATACTAATTTTCTTCATTAAAGATTTTACTCTTTGATCCTTTAAGTTTTCTTCAGAGTATGAATCAACATTTATTTTCCCATTAACTAAAATATGTGCTACTATATAAGGCAAACTATGATCAGCTGTTTCCCTAGTTTTTGGATCCCATTTTTCTGGATCCTTTACTATTATTTTATAAGAAACTTCAAATGTATCTATATCTATTTTCTCTATATCATCGTATTTTACTTTATTATAAAGTATTAAAGCTGCATCAGCTGCACTCATTGAATGATATTCCACAGGATAATATTTTATGCTTGTTTCATGTATTTTAAAATCTCCATTTATTCCTCCTAATTTTTCTATTTCAAATTCACCTGATACTTGCTTAAAGAAACCTCTTTCTCCTTCAAAAACAGGTGCAGGGCCTGTTATTCCTTTGCTTGCTAAAATTGTATAAAAACATGCATTTCTTGTGGCATTCGGAGCACTGAAGCCTTTCCAATGGCTAAGCTCTCCAATTCTTGTTTGTCTTAAGGTTATAACATTTGAAGCTGTTAAATTTATAGCCTGTTCAATCTTTTCTTCGCTTAAATCTAACATTCTTGACATTCCAATACATCCTCCTATACCAATGTAAGAAATATGATCCCATCCTCTTTCCCTAATGCTTGAAGCATCAGCTAATCTGCAAATTATCTCATAAGCTAAAACTATACCTAAAATTAAATCTCTTCCTGAAGCCCCTACATTCTCGCCAATTGCAAATAAGCCACCTATACTATCAGAGGGATGCAAAGCTTCCTTTGACAAATAAGTATCATTGTAATCAAAGTATCTAGTCATACAAGAATTATGAAAGGAAGCATAATCCAAAGGAACCTTTATTTTTGTTCCCCATAAAGTAGCTCCTTTTTCAGTTCTATTTTCAATAGCAATATTTCTAACTATTTTAATTGGTTCTTCATTGAACGCTGCTATACTTACTGCAAAAGTATCTATTAATCTTCTTTTTGCTTCCTTTATTTCTTTTTCAGATAACTTTTTATATTCCAAAGATTTAGCATATTCAGCAAGTCTTCTAGCTAAAGTCTTAGCCATAAAAATATTTAAGAAAATTTGATTAAATAATTTCTTAAAACTATAAAATAAGAATTAATTAAAAATATTTTTAATTATTTAACTATAGTTTGACTTTGTTCTCTAATAAATGTTAGTAAATAATGTGGTCCTCCTACTCCTTTTCCAGTACAACCACTTGCCTTCCATCCTACAAAAGATTGAGAGCTTGGCCATGCACCAG
>JAVVGB010000101.1:0-4401 GCA_032249315.1 Thermoproteota archaeon | reverse complement strand
ATATAAGAAATAGAGAACTATATATATTTGAAGTTCAAAGTATACGATTATTTAACTTTTTTTAACCAAGATTTATAAAGAATTAAACTGTATTCTAAAATATCTATGAGTCATAAGATAAATCCATATGAAGTGGCAGTTAAGCAATTGGAAAAAGCTGCATCTATATTGAAGTTGGATGAGCAAATTGTGGAAATATTAAAACGACCACAAAAAATCATAATGGTTAATATTCCTGTTAAAATGGATGATGGAACGATCAAGACCTTTGTTGGTTATCGTGTTCAACATAATAACTTTAGAGGACCATATAAAGGAGGAATTAGATATCATCCTGAAGTAAATTTAGATGAAGTAATAGCCCTTGCAATGTGGATGACATGGAAATGTGCAGTGGTGGATATTCCTTTTGGAGGTGCAAAAGGGGGTGTTGCATGCCCTGCTAAATATTTAAGTCAAACTGAAAAAGAAAGGTTGACTAGAAAATTCGTTGAAATGATAGCAGATGAAATAGGAGAAGAAATTGATATTCCAGCACCAGATGTTTATACAGATTCTCAGACAATGGCTTGGATATTCGATGAGTATTCAAGGATAAAAGGATATCCAGCTTATGGTGTTGTAACCGGCAAACCAGTTGAATTAGGAGGTTCTAAAGGAAGAACACAGGCTACAGGTTATGGCGTAGCAATATGTACTAGAGAAGCAGCAAAAGTTTATAATATTGATTTAAAAGAAGCTAAAGTAGCTATACAAGGATTCGGAAATGTTGCTTATTATGCTGCAGAAAAGTTATATCAATTTGGATGTAAAATAGTAGCTATTAGCGATTCTCAAGGAGGAATTTATGATCCCAATGGTTTAGATCCAATTGATGTTATGAAATACAAACAAAAAACAGGTAGCGTAGTAGGATATAAAAATATAAGGAAAATTTCCAATGAAGCTTTGCTAATTTCTGATTGTGACATTCTTATTCCTGCTGCCATAGAAAATCAAATTACAGGAGAAAATGCTGATAAAATTAAAGCTAAAATTATTGTTGAAGGAGCCAATGGTCCAACTACGCCTGAAGCAGATGAAATTTTATTTAAAAAAGGAGTATTGGTTGTTCCAGATATACTAGCAAATGCTGGTGGAGTTACTGTTAGTTATTTTGAATGGGTTCAAAATATGCAGAAATATCAATGGGAAGAAGAGGAAGTATTAAGAAAAATGGAAGAAAAGCTCGTTAAAGCATTTTATGATGTTTTAAATGTAAGTAAACAATATGGTATCGATATGAGGACAGCAGCTATGGTTTTAGCTGTTAAAAGAGTAGTTGACGCAATGAAATTAAGGGGAATAAGATAATTTTAAAACAAAAATTTCTTCAAAGAAAAATCTTTTTGAGGAAACTTTTTCTTGTTTTAATCCTTGAGCTTCAATGAAATTTATTATTTCATTAACGGGAGATAAAGAAGAAAGAACTATATAGCATTCACCGTTTCTTTTCAATATATTTTTTAATTTGCTTAGAAATTCAATTATTATGTTTCTATTTTTGAGATTAAATATCGTTTGTATGTCTATTTCTGTTGATATACCATTATAAGGTAAATATGGAGGATTAAAAACAACTAGATCGAAAATATCATTTCTAAAACTATCAAAAAGATTTGTAACTACAAAATCAACATTATGAACTTTCTTCTTTTTTGAAATGTTAAAAGCATACTTAACTGCATTTTTCTCAATATCGGTAGCTATCACATATTTAACAAATTCTGAAAGAAAGAAAGCCAAATAACCAGAGCCTGTTCCTACATCGATTGCCAAATCTCTTTTAATTTTTGGTATCGTTTTTTCAAGTAAAAAAGTATCTTCAGAAGGAGGATATATATTTAGGGTTCCTTCCACTTTAAGAATTTAACTCCTACAGCAGTAAATAATAAGGATAAGATAATAACTATTAAGAAGGAGTTCATTACTAGAGATAATTCACCAAAGACCGCCAAGGATCTTAGAGCTGTGTGAAAATAATATAAAGGTAAGGCTTTAGCTACATATTGAAGATAATCAGGCATAATTTCTAAAGGCCAAAAAGCACCTGAGAGAAACATCATTGAAATACCGATCATATTTACCAAGACTGTAGCAGTTTCTACGCTTTTAACAATGCTACCAATAAAAACACCTAAACCGATAAACATAAACATGCCTATGTAAAAGAGAATGAACCAGTAAATATTATAATTAACTGTTGCTTTAAAAACTATAACTGCAACCAAAAGCATTTCAATTAATAATAGAGTGTTTATGAACATTACGGAGAAAACTAATCCTAAAAACCATTCATGTTTTTGCAATGGCGTTGCTAAAAATCTTTTTAAAACGCCAAATTTTCTAATCGATGCCAAGGCAGGAGCCGTACCAAATAACCCGTTGGTCATAACAAATGCAGTTAGCAACCCTGCTAAATAATAATCTACCGAAGTAATTCTTTTTTCGGTAGTCAATTCGGTATTAATTGACATAGTTGCATTAATTCCTATTAACCTGTTTAAAAAAGCATTATTTATTTGGGATAAAATGCTATAGATAATAAAGTAATCTTGATCCTTTGCTTCAGTTATCAACTTTACATTTAAAGTTTTATTGGGAAGACTTGAATACAAAATTTGTAGAGCTTCAAGGCCTTGAATAATTTGCTGTTTCTCAGTTTCATTAATAAAATTACTTTGTAGTAGATATTGTAAGTTTAATATTTGTAATTTAATATTCTCTTTAAAGGCTAAAAAAGTAGCATTCTCTTTAAATCCCTTAGGAATTATCAGAATACGGATTTTAAAAGTAGCTAAACCTCCACTTTTAGTTTTAACATAATCTAAAGCAGAAACATTATTTGGAATTTTTTCTACCTTAAAAGTACTATTTAAAACATTTACATAAATTTTGGAAAGATCTGTCTCTTCATTTGCAACGATATCTTGATTTTGAACAAATATAGTTATCGTTTGTACCCTTTCACCACCAAAAACAGATGCAAAAATAAGTAATAATAGTAATGGGAAAATGAAGGAAAAGAAAAATGCTGGCTTATCTCGAATCCAACCTTTAATGTATATTGAGAAAATTACATAAATTCTTCTCATGCTAATTCACCTGTTTCAGATATCCTATAACCTGCTAAATTAAGAAAAACATCTTCAATACTAGGATTTTTTATTTCAAAATTCTCAATATCGTTCTTAATTAAATCGGATGCAAGTAAGTTAGCTTCACTTTTGCTAGGTAAATTACAAATTATCATATTTTCTTTTTTAACAAAATTATATTCATGATTTTTCAAAATTTTCATAATTTTTTCTTCTATTAGCTCATTAGAATAAATTATTAATTTAAAATTACCCCCGAATTTTGCTATTAGATCTTTCACATTATCCAAAGCAATCATTTTACCTTTTACAATTATACCTATTCTGTCACTTAATTTTTCAGCCTCCTCCATATAATGAGTAGTTAAAAAAATTGTCTTGCCTAATTTCTTTAAATTTAAAATATATTTCCAAACGTCTCTTCTTGACATAGGATCCAATCCTGTAGTAGGCTCATCTAAAAAAAGTAAATCAGGATCATTAACAATACTCATAGCTACTCCTACTCTTCTCTTTAAACCGCCAGAAAGTTCTTTAAACTTTTTGTTTCTATATTCCCATAGATCAAGAACCTCTAAAATTTGCTTTATATCGTATTTTAATCCATAGATTTTTCCTATTGAATCAATACATTCTTTAACTGTAAGCAAATCAAAATAAGCAAATTCTTGAGGTAGAATACCTATTCTCTTTTTAATCTCATTTTCTTCCTTATCAATGCTAAAACCTAAAACTTTCGCTGTTCCAAATGTGGGTTTTCTTATACAAGCAAGAATCTCTACAGTAGTTGTTTTACCTGAACCATTTGGACCTAAATAAGAAAAGATTTCTCCATAATAAACATTAAAAGAAATATTATCTATTGCTACAATATCACCATACTTTTTTGTCAGGTTAGCCACTTCAATAGCAAAATCCATATGATATAGTATTATTATTATTATAAAAATCTATTATACTCTTGTATTAAAATGTGAGGTTTGTAAAAAATTTTAAATTAAACAGGCTGATTTATTTTAATTGCTTTAGTGGGGCAAGCTATTTCACAAGCCATGCAAAAGATACAATTGTTTTCCCTTATAGGAAAGGCTTTATCTGTACGATATTTTTCCCAAAGTTCTTTATCATTTGGATTATTCTGATCTATTACTCTATCATTACCAGTACCAGCTTTACCAGGATTTAAAAACCATTCAAAAACATTAACAGGACAAACATCCATGCAAACACCATCAGCTATACATGCTTCAAAATCTACAGCTAC
>JAVVGB010000100.1:0-4445 GCA_032249315.1 Thermoproteota archaeon | reverse complement strand
AAACAATAACGCTATAAAACCAATCCCTTTCTTCGCTTGAATAAGTAGGCTTTGGTGTTAATATTTTCCTAAGCTCATCTGATTCTATAACATGAACAATTAAATTTTCTCGTTCAAGCTTATTCTTCAAAATCTTTGCTATTGTTGACTTACCTGAAGAAGGAAGGCCGGTAAGCCAAACGCAGAAGCCTTCATTCATTTTCTTAAAACTCCTATTATGAAGATAATCCAGTTAATAACTGCAAAAATTAAAGAGCCAGTCAATATTAAAAAAGGAACAAACGGTGATTTTAAGTTAAGATACATAATACCAGAGAAAATTGAAAGAACTGTAGGTAAAATAGCACTTAATAAGACCATGATCGAATCTATTTTTGTAAACCCTCTTATTAAAGCTAGAAAATTAACTGCTGTACCCAAGATAGCAAAGATTATAGCTATTATACTTAATATTATACCGATAGCCGCCAAAGCTATACCTAAAGCTAAATTTGCAAAAGGTCGTGAAAATATTATTACAAGATAAAATCCTAAAATTGTAGCAATAAATATAAAAATAAAACCTATTATTGAAATTTTCATTTCAAATAATCGTTAATTTCCTTGTAGTTAAAAGTCTTCGTATTTAAAATGTTATGAATAAAATTGAAAAGTATTCTTCTAACTTTTACATCTAAATTGGGATACCATATAGGACTAGCTACAACTAAAGCTCTCCAGACAAAGAAAGGCTGTATTACTTCAAATATTTCATAATCCTTTGTTAAATTTAAATAGGTTTCAAAGAAAGTATTCCATAATGTCTCAAAAGGACCATGTAATTTATACCATTTCTGAATAGAGAAAAACAGATAATTTATGCTCATTGCGGAAACATCGTCTGCAGGCTCCCCATAATCTCCTCTGCTTCTATCACTTACTGTAAAATCTAAACCTTGTCTAAAGAAAACATTCCATGGATGAAAGTCTCCATGAACAACACTTAATCTATGTTTATATTCCTTAAGCTTCCATCTCCATTCAATTAAGTTCTTTTCAATATTCTTTAATTCATCCTTTTCCAAAAACTCAGCTTCCTTTGGATAATTGTCTATCAAGCCCATTATGCATTCACCATGACCTATAAGATCGCGAACTCTTCTTATGTATAGTTCTTGTTCTGGATATTTTACAGAATGAATGTTAGCTAAATATTCTGCAAGTACTTTGCACCTGTTTACATCAAGCTCAGTTAATTTTCCTTCGTTTTTTATCCTTTCAAGATCTTTAAAATAAAGCTCACCTTCAATAAATTCCACGATTATGAAGAATTCTTCAGGATCATATACAGGAATGAGATTTCCACTTGAATCAAAGTATCCTAAGGAAATAACTTTTGCATGTTTAGGAAGTTGATTGTAAGACTTGGAAGACCAAATCATAATTGCTGCTCTATCATGCATAAAATCATGACCAAAGGTATCCTTTTTCATTGTTTCCAAAACTGCCTTTTTTATTTCATCTTTTACTTTATAAGTTATAATTATAGGCAACCCGTAACCATAACCCTTTATTGAACCTTTTTCTACTTTTACTCCTTCAATGTTTAATATTTCAACCTTTTCTTTATATACTTCGTTTAAATATTTCTTTATAGCTTCATATGATAAATCAACCATATTTAAGAATAAGTTTTAAAATAAAAATATTTAGAGTGAGAAAAGAAAATTTTCTTAAAAATGATTACTACTAATAGTAGTCTTCGTTTTATTAACTACCTTAGGTAATAAATTTGACTCCTAATTTTACTTGACACATACAATTACCAATTTTCTGCCTATCTTAAAAGTGCAAGGATCACTTTAATGTAATATCGATTGACGTGAAAAACCTTGATAAAAGATATTCTCCTTTTACTTTTCTTATAGATCTTTTTATCCCTCTATTGTAATCAAAAAAGAATAGATATGTTATGCTGGATAATTAACTTCTTATCATTATTGTGCATATTTATACAAAATTCTTACTATATCGTTGAAACTAATTATTTTACTAATCATAATATTAAAGTCTATCATATTTCCATATTTTTTCCTCCACTCATTTATAATTTGATTGTATCTATTAATGTCGGTTATTACAGTGTAATCTAATACATGCATAACCATATATCTATTAACATCTGAAGTTATTTCACCATCTTTATCTGTTGTGATGAAGATCACCTCTATACCTCTTTGTTTAAGTTCTCCCTTCCAAAAGGCTGTTTCAGTTAATCTCTCCCTTAGACTTGTCTTACATGATACAATGGCCATAACTTTGTTTATGACTTTATTTACAATTATAAAATCCACATCTGGAAGAATATCACTCCAATTTCTTATAACTATTTGATCCTTTAGAACTGGATGAAATTTTAGCTTTGAACCATGTATAACATCTATCTTCTTTAGTAAAAATGGATCATTTATGAGAATTTCATTCAAAGCTTTGCATACAGCATATTCATATAAAGATCCTTTACACGATCGCCACATCTGATCAGCACTCCTACCAGTACCGAATCTAGGCCTTATACTTCTTTCTGAAATATCCTCGAAACGTTCAATTGCTTGGCAAAAGCTTAAATTACTACTCATTACATGATCATCATAAAGTTTCATAATCATTCTGAATATTTCTTCAGAACAAAAGCGTGGTTTAATATCACATTCTTTATTCATCATACATAATTTAAAGAAGTCTTTCCATATCTACTTTAGCTTCTCTTATCAGTCTCTCTTTAGCTATTTCGCAATATTTTTTACTAATATCAATACCTATGGCCCTTCTCCTTAAAAGGTATGCAGCTATAAGAGTTGTTCCACTACCAACAAACGGATCCAATACTATGTCATCAACATATGAGAAAAGCTTTATACACCTTTTAGGTAACTCTAGAGGAAATGGAGCCGGATGCCC
Organism: Thermoproteota archaeon; assembly: GCA_032249315.1. Taxonomy (GTDB): domain Archaea; phylum Thermoproteota; class Thermoprotei; order Gearchaeales; family Gearchaeaceae; genus SCGC-AAA471-B05. The sequence continues at coordinate 1,505 of JAVVGB010000100.1, read as the reverse complement.
AACTCTCTCAGGATTTTCGCCTTGGAAAGACCATAAACCTAAAGTCCATTCCTTAAATTTTTCCGCTGTTATATCAGAGATACCTTTTCTAAGTTTCTTCCAGCTATGTTTATAAAGTAGTACTATCACTTCTACAGGGGCTATTACATAAGGTGCAGATGCGGAAGCAAAAGACCCCCAAGCGGTCCTTCTGGAAATGTTACTTTCATTCCATATTATTGTACTAAAGTATTTAAGACCTACTTTCTTCGCTATAGAAACTATGTCTGCATAGACACTTTGAAAGCCCTCACCTTCTCTACCTTTACTCTTATCTAATGGTATGTTTAGACATATTCTACCATCAGGTTTTAAAAGCTTATAAGCTATTCTTAACCATTTTTCTGTAAACTCAAGATACTTTTCATAAGGAATATCATCTTTGTAACCATCATATTCAATATCTACATTATAAGGCGGCGAAGTTACTATGAGGTCTATGCTGCTAGGCTTTATATAATCAACCTTAAGAAAATCATCATTAATTATAATGATGCTTCCATCGGGTGTTTTGTAAAAAATCTTATCTTCTAAAATTCCGAGCTCAGTTTCAAGGGCTATTGTTTTAAATACATGAGACATGTTTGATAATATTTTACCACTAAAATATTTATCTACATTGATACATATATAATTTTTATTATCCAAAATGGATGCAGTACTTTTATAACAAGCAGGTTATCATAATATATGAGAGGAATGTTTAACTTAATAATTAGAAGTTATAGGCTACTATTACATTAGTTAATTAATTTGAACTTAAACAAATCTTAACCTTGCATCTACAACCTTTATTCCTTGATTATAAACATATATAGGATTTAAATCCAACTCAATTATTTCCTTATTATCTTCAATTAAATTTGAAATTTTAATTAAAGTGTCCACAACAGAATCTATATCATATTTAATACCTCTAAAACCTTTTAGTATATTTCCTATAATTGTTTCTTCTATCATTTCCAAAGCATCTTTTTTATTTATTGGAACAATTCTAAAACTAACATCTTTATACGCTTCAACGTAAATTCCACCGCCTCCAAACATAATTACATTTCCAAATACTCGATCTTTATAGCTTCCTATTATTATTTCTATTCCTTTTTCAACCTGCTCTTCAACTATAAATCCTTCAATTTTTATTCCTTTTCCTTCAACATTCTTCCTAATTTTTTCGAAAGCATTCAAAAGTTCTTCTTTATTTTTAATATTAAGAACTACTCCACCTACATCACTCTTGTGAATTACTTGAGGTGAAACAATTTTAATAACGCATGGATAAACTAAATTTAAAGACTCCAATTCTTCTCTATTTTTTATAAATATTGGATTTGTTGTATCTATTGCATAGGATTTAAGAAGATGCTTTACTTCATGCTCATACAGTATATTTCTTCCTTCATTTTTTGCATTATTAATTAATTGTAAAAATAAACTTCTAGACATTTTAAATTTTTAAATAACTT
>JAVVGB010000099.1:0-4452 GCA_032249315.1 Thermoproteota archaeon | reverse complement strand
ACTACAGCGAGTTCTCCTTCGCTATGGACAAATTTTGCTCCTTTAGGATAAATTATGTTTTCTAAATGACCAATAAGGGTATTTGGAGGCTTTAAAAATATAATAGGTTCATCGCTTACACTTAATCCCAGCTCATCTGCATGTTCCTTGAAATTTAAAGCCAATGCTATTATTTTACTAGGTTCGCAAGGAGGGAGCCATTTTGCATTCTTTATCTTTATAGCCCCTTCATTTGTAATTAGATAATCTCCTTCTAAAATTCCAGAATATATCTTTTCACCAACTTTTAATCTAGCTATTTTCATATGTTAAAATATAGTTTTAAAACTTCAATAAGTTTAGCTTTTTTATCCTCTGATAAAGGAATCAAAGGAGGTCTAAATATTGGTTTAATCATTCCCAATATACTCATTGCTGTCTTTAAAGGAATTGGATTTGTATCTATAAACAAAACTTCATTTATAGGCAACAATTTATAGTGAAGCTTTCTTGCTTCTTCCCATTTTCCTTCTTTAGTTAATTCATAAAGTTTAGCTAATTCTTTTGGAAGCAAATTTGCCGTTGCGCTCAAATATCCCGCTCCTCCTATTGTTAACAAAGGATAGCATAAACTTTCTACTCCAGAATATACTAAAAAATCTTCTCCACATTCGAGAATATCTTTGCTCATTTGATCAAAGTTAGGATTTGCTTCTTTTACTCCAATTATATTTTTGCATTTCTCCTTTAGCTTTTTCAAAGTCTTAGGTTCAATATTTGTTCCAGTTCTTGCTGGAATATTATAAATTATTATTGGTAAAGAGACACTTTCTGAAACTTTCTTAAAATACTCAAAAATTCCTTCCTGATTTGGTCTTGAATAATATGGCACGGCAATTAACAATGCATCACAGCCAATTTTCTCAGCTGCTTTGCTTAAAGCTATTGTTTCATTTAAATTGGATGAACCTGTACTTGCAACTACAGGAACCTTTCCTGAAGCTTCCTGAACAGCAACCTCAAATAATTTTACTTTTTCTTCATAGCTTAATAAAGTCATTTCTCCTGTACTTCCTGCTACTGATATTCCATGACTTCCATTTTCTATTTGCCAGTTTATCAATTTTCTAAAAGTTACAAAATCTATGCTTAGATCTTCATTATACGGTGTTACCAGTGGAACAATTGAGCCCTTTAATCTTTCCATAATTTAAAAAATATTACAAAAATAATATGTTTTTAGCAAATATATCACTTACCCATCAATTCCTTTAAATCAAATTCTAAGAAAATGAAACCTTCACGCTTGCTAAAATCATATTCCTTGTTATTCAAAAATGCTCTTTCAATATTAATTTTATTTAAAATTTTTACTTCTATTTTATTAAAAGAAGGCTCAAATTTATCATTTAAAATATTTGTATTTATTTTTAATTTATTTCTTTCTTTTTTAATGTTTAATTCAATTTCAAAGAATTCTCCTTTTTTATAATTGAATGTTATTCCATCATCATCATAAATTTTTACATTAACATTTTTTGTTAAGAATGTTTCAATTGTTATTTTATCCCAAGGTTCTTTGGCACTTTCTTTTACATTCGTTGTAATTATAGCTGAATTTTCTTTAAGAAATACAGGTATTGTTTTAAGATCAGCTTCAACAAAATTCCATCCTTTTTTATATATTTTTCTATTCCAAAGATTTAACCATTTTCTTTCTGGCAAATAAACAGCTCTTGCTTTGCTTCCTGGATTTAATATAGGAGCAACAAGCAAAGAATCTCCCAACATGAATTCATCATCGATATCATAACAGTTCTCATCAAAAGGAAATTCTAAACAAAGAGGTCTAATTATAGGTAAACCTTCTCTATAAGAATCTACAAACAGCTTATATAAATAAGGAAGCAGTTTGTATCTAAGATTGATAGCCTCTTTGATCATTGATTCAACTTCCTCTCCGAAAACCCACGGTTCCTTTCTCCTTGAGTTTATATCACTATGATTTCTGAATAAGGGATAAAATGCTCCGAGCTGAAACCATCTAATAAGTAGCTCAGGATCAGCATCATCAGAAAATCCTCCTATATCTGCTCCTACAAAAGGGATTCCTGACAATCCCAAGCTAAGCAATTGAGGAATACTAATTTCCATATGAGACCAATCAGCTTGATTATCTCCTGTCCATACTGCTGCATATCTTTGTATTCCTATAAAACCTGATCTTGATAAAATGAATGACCTTTTGTTTGAATTAGACTTTATAAATCCTTCGTAAGTAGAGATGATTTGAAATAATGGATAAGCGTTGTGCACCTCATCGTGATGTATCTTACTTCCATTGAGATTATGGAAGGCATCGATCTTTACGTATCCAATATTCTTATTGATCAGATTCGTAGAAAATTTGGAAACAAAGGAAAATAAGCTCAATTCGTTATTCAGAACCTTTTCAAATTCTTTTTCCATATCTTTATTTAGTATTAGAAATATTGAAGGTTCATTCATATCAAGCCATATTCCATCTATTCCTTGATTCAGCCATTCAGATATAAAGTATGACCATAGCTTCCTAACTTTTTCGTTTAAAAAATCAGGAAATGCACATATTCCGGGCCAAACGATGCCCAAGAATGTCTCATTATTCGAATATTTGATGAATCCGTTTATTTCCTTTAGCTTATCATATACAGCATAGCCTTTAGAAGCCTTAATTCCTGCATTAACTATTGTAACAAGCTTGATTTTCAAATCCTTTAGTTTTTCGATCATTTCCTTCGGATTAGGAAATCTTTTTGAATCCCATGTAAAGTTTTTAAACTCATTCATATGATGAATATCTAGATAGATTGCATCGCACGGGATTTTTCTTTTTCTAAATTCACTGGCTATCTCCAGTACTTCATCCTCATTCATGTAGCTATATCTGCTTTGATGATAACCGAGAGCCCATTTAGGTGGCAAAAAAGGCTTCCCTGTCATTTCTGAGTAACATCTTAAAATTTCCTTCAAATTTTTTCCTGCTATTAGATAAATTCTCGCATAATCTGACTTTATCTTAATGAATACCTCATTTAGATTTCTTACCCCAGTATCAATGTAAATGTACCCTGCGTAATCTATTAGAATACCTAAGAACTTTTTTGGATTAGCTAAAATATAGAAAGGTATTGATAAATATGTCGGATCTCCTGAAGGTAAATGAATTTGCTGATCAACATTCCACATATGAAATCTTTTGTATCTTCTATTAAGCCTTGCATATTTTTCTCCCAATCCATAAATTCTATCATTTTCTTCGACATCATGAAAAATCTCTATATGATCTTTAATAAAAACTTTAAAATTTATTTTATATTCTTTATTCCATATTATTTTTATTTCATTTTCTTTTATATTATAGTCCCATAAATTTGTTTCTTTTTTAATTTCTTTTACAAATGATAAACTTTCTTTTTCATTTATTATTATTTTTAAAATATTGTCATTTAAAGGAACTACTTTAATCATCATCTTAATTTTCAAAAAGAGAAATTTATCCTTTTCTAGCTAAAAAATAAATTTATGGAAAACAATTTCTAAGTTGATGAAGATCATCCAAATTAATAGACCTAAGGAATGTGAATTATGCGGTTATCAATCAATTTATTTATCCAAAGCTATAGGTGTATGTAAGTATTGTTTAAGGGAAAGAAGCGATGAAGCTTTAAAAATTGCCCTTGAAAATCATGCAAAAGCAAGAAAGCTTTTTAATCTTCCTCCCTTTCCTCCAAGAAGCCAAAAGGGAATAAAATGTAATTTATGTGCAGCTGAATGTATGATGGATAATGGCGAATTTGGTTACTGTGGTATAAGATTTAACAATAATGGAAAAATGGGAAGCTTAGCAACAAACGATCAAGCTCTTTTATATTATTATCTTGATCCCCATGTTACAAATTGCTGCAATGCTTACTTTTGTCCTGCAGGAACTGGTATCGGCTATCCTGAATATTCCTATTGTAAAGGTCCTGAATATGGATATTACAATTTAGCTTTATTTTTTTACGGCTGCTCATTCAATTGCTTATTCTGCCAAAATTGGAATCATAAAGTTTTAAGTGAAGCAAGGCTAGTTCATGTAAATGAAATTGTAAATTTAACCTTGAAAAATGAAAAAATTTCTTGCTGGTGCTGGTTTGGAGGTAGTGCTGAACCTCAATTACCTTATGCAATAAATGCATCAAGAAAAATACTCGAATTAAAGCCTCCAAAAAGAATTGTTAGAATTTGTTTTGAATGGAATGGTGATGGAAACAAAGGACTTGTTAAAATTGCAGGTGAATTGGCATATAAAAGCGGTGGAAACGTAAAATTTGATTTAAAGGCTTTTAACAATGCTATTCATTTGGCTTTAACAGGCATGGATAACAAAAGAGTATTGGAAAATTTTGAATTAATTTACAGAGAATATTTTGAAAAAAGAAAAGGTGT
>JAVVGB010000098.1:0-4473 GCA_032249315.1 Thermoproteota archaeon | reverse complement strand
CCTTTAACTTTTATGTTTCCCATGTTTCAAATGCATATGCAAATGATGGGTTCTTCTTTTTTACCATCTCCTTTATTTTTTGTATTTTTAATAATTGCAATTATAGCTTTAATTATAGGATTAGTTTTGGTAATTCGTTATGTTTTTGAAAAAGAAACTACAAAAAAGGAAACAAATGAAGTTAAAAAAGTTTATGTTTTTCCTTTAACAGAAGAAGAGAAAAAAGTAATAGAATTTTTAAAACAAAATGAAGGAAAATCTGAACAAAAAATTATTCAAAAAACTTTTAACCTTTCCAAGGTTAAGACCCATAGAATATTAACAAGGTTGGAATCAAGAGGAATAATAATAAGAGCAAAAAGAGGAAGGGAAATGATGGTTATACTTAAACAAGAAGAAGTAGCATAATGAAACTTTTATTCTTGAAAGTTTCACAAAAGGAATATAATTAAAATAAATTAAAGTTCACACATGGAAAAGAATACAATCTTGGGTATAGTAATTGGAATACTATTAACAATTTCAGCAATAAATTTAATAGGAATAGTAGCAAGTGCTAATAATTATTGGAATAATATGATGGGAAACAAAAATATGATGAATCATGATGAAATGATGGGAAATTATATGATGGGAAATACAACAAAACATGGCATGTCTCATGAGGAAATGCATAAAATGTGTGAAGAAATGATGAAAGAACACGAAGAACATTCAGCCTAAAATTTATTTTATTTTCTTTTTTTATTTTATAAATTTATGGTAAAGATATTAAGAAATAGCGATGTAAAAAGAATAATAGCCTTTATACCAAAAGGTCATAAGCATGTAAGACTTTATATTGAATTAGAAAATGAGAAATTTATTTTCCAAGAAGCTACAATTGATGCAATTTTAAGAGCTTATATAAATGTAATTACTCATCCTACAAAAAAAGCTGTAGAACTTATTGTTACAAACGTTAAGGAAAAAAAGGAAGGATATGCTGATTATCAACATTTGGAAACTTCTAGAAGTGAAGAAGAAATAATTTTAGAGATGGAAAAAATTTTATGATTTAAAATAAATAAATTCAAATTTTTATCTTTATGTTTATTAAAAAAGTTTATATATTTTATTTTGATTAATAACTCATGAAATTAAACGCCTATTCACCAACAGTAACATCTGAACCACCAGAAGCATCAACAGTAAAAACATTAACTTTAATAGCAGGAATTTTATCCCTAATTTTTGGCATAATATTAATAATCTTTGGTGCAATATCTCTTATTTTTATAGTAGGAATAATACCTTTAATTCTAGGTATTATAGATATTATCATTTTCATGGAATGTAACACTATTAGAAGGATGGTAGATGAAAGAAGATATACAGAAGCGAAAAGCAAAACATTAATTTGGATGATACTAGGATTTATCTTCGGAGGAATAATTGTAGGAGTATTATTATTAATAGCTTATATAAAATACGATGATCTAATAAGACACGCTGGAGCTATACCTTATTATCAACCTCCACCGCCTGGTTAATAAAATTCCTCTAAAACTTTTTCTATTTCTTCCTTTGTTGGAAAAGGATGTTTTATTAAAGGAATTCCTTTATATATATCTGCAAAATATTCTTCATAAGTAGGCCTTTCTGTTACGTAAAATAGACCAATTGGAATCTTTGGACTAGTTTCATAAGCTTTTTTAATAGCTTGTTCAAAACTTCTAGGGTCATGTCCAGTTTCTTCAAGCTTATATATTCTTTGTCTAAACCAATCATATGTATTAAGTCTATTAAAAGTAACACATGGACTAAAGACATCTATCAAAGCAAATCCTTTATGTAATATTCCATCCTTAATTAATTTAGCTAAATGAATAGGGTCTCCTGAAAATCCTCTTGCTACATATGTAGCTCCTCCTGCTACTGCTAAAGCTATAGGATTTATAGGTTCATCTATTACTCCATAAGGTGTAGATTTTGTTCTATGACCCTTTAAACTTGTTGGTGAAGCTTGACCTGTTGTTAATCCGTAAATTTGATTGTTCATAACTATTAATGTTATATCAATGTTTCTTCTCATAGCATGTATAAAATGCCCCATGCCTATGCCATAGCAATCTCCATCTCCTGCAGTACAAATAACTGTTAAGTTAGGATTTGCTAGCTTTGCTCCAGTTGCTACAGGCAATGTTCTTCCATGTATTCCATGGAAACCATAACAAGAAGTAAATCCTGGTAAGTTAGATGAGCAACCTATTCCTGATACAATTAAAACATCCTTAGGATCTAATTTAAGTTCAGCTAATGCTCTTTGTAATGCATTTAATACACCGAAATCTCCGCATCCTGGACACCAATCTGGTCTAACTTCTCCAGCGTAAATTTTTAATTCTAGCGCCATTTTATCTCACCAAAATTTCTTTAACTTTATAAACAATCTGCAATGGTGTAATTGGCTCACCATCATATCTTAACAATGCATCTTTTATTATTATTCCAGTATTTTCAGCAATCAGTTTACCCATTAAAGCACCGTAATTGTTTTCCACAAGCAACAATCTTTTTGCTTTCATTAATATATTTTTAACTTCTTCAGCTTGGAATGGATGGATATATTTTATTTCCAAAGAATTAGCCTTTATTCCTTCCTTCTTTAATTCTTCAATTGCTTCTCTTACTGTACTACATGTTGAGCCCCAGCATACTATTGTTATATCTGCATCTTCATCTCCATATAATTTTGGTGGAGGAAATTCTTGTAATATATACTTTTCCTTTCTCATTCTTTTTTCCATCATTGCATTTCTAATTTTTAACATTTGAGGTAAACCTGCTAAAACATCGCTTACCAAATTTCCCTTTTCATCATGTTCATCGCTTGCTGCTACAAAATTATATCCTTTTTGACCAGGTAAAGCTCTTGGAGAAACTCCTGTTTCTGTTATCATATATCTTTTATAATCTTTAATTTCTCCTTCATTTACAAGCCATCCTCTATCTATTTTAATATCCAAATTTAACTTTTCCAAAGATGTTATTGATTCACATAAATAAAGATCTGTCATTATAATAACAGGAACTTGATATTTTTCTGCTAGATTAAATGCTTCAATTGCAGTATAAAATGCTTCTTCAACACTTCTTGGAGCTAAGACAATTTTAGGATAACTTCCTTGTCCAGCACCTAATACTTGTTTTAGATCTCCTTGTTCTGTTTTTGTAGGTAAACCTGTTGAAGGAGCTCCTCTTTGTCCTTCAACTATAACGATTGGTACTTCCATCATACCAGCCATGCTTACACTTTCACTCATTAAAGCAAATCCTCCTCCTGAAGTTGCAACCATAGCTCTAACACCTGCATGTGCTGCTCCTATAGCCATGTTAATTACAGCTATTTCATCTTCAGGTTGAATAACTATTATTCCACATTTTTTAGAATGTTCTGCAAACCAATGTAAAATTGGTGAAACAGGTGTCATAGGATAAGCTGCATAAAATTTGCATCCTGCACAATAAGCACCAAAAGCTAAAGCTTGATTTCCGCTCATTGCTAATTTCCTTTTATTAGGATCTGGATTTAGTTGAAAATTCCTAGGAATATCTTTATAAACTTCTTTAGCATATTCATAACCAGCCAAAGCTGCGTTTAAATTCATATTTATAACTTCATCTCCTTTATCTTTAAATACATCTAATATTACGTTCTTAAGATATTCAAAAGGCAATCCTAATAGATAAACGACTACTCCTAAAGCAACTGTATTTTGAACTACAGGAAGTCTTGAAAACTTTTTAGCAAATTCTATTAAAGGAACATTTATATCATAATAAGGTTTTCCTACATCTTCAAATTTAAACTTTACAGAAGGATCGTGAACAATATAGCCATTTATGCTCATATATGGAGTATCATATAAAATACCATCTTTGTTCAATGTTACCAATATATCAAAAAAGTCTCCGAAGCTGTAAAGCTTATTATTGGATATTCTAATTTGAGACCAGACATGTCCTCCTCTTATTGCAGATTGGTATCCTCTGTATGCATATACATGTAATCCTGATCTTATACATAGTTTAACCATAATTTCTGCAACAGTTTCTATTCCGTCTCCAGCAGCTCCTGCAAATCTTACGGCAACTTTATCTTTCATCTATTGAAAAATGAAGTATCGCTATTATAAATTTTACTATTTTTATTTAAATTATAGTCATTTCTCTATTGTTGTTTACAAGTTAAACATTTCTCTGAAAATTTCAGCTTATACTATGAAGAGTAAATATTTTTATAAATCTGAAAGTGATATTTGATAAATTAACTAAATTGCTATTAAAACCGCTGGAAAGTTTACAAAACTGAAAATTTTAATCTTGGGTTTTGGTTTATTTAATCTATTCTTGGTCCTATAACTTCTTCTCCTGCTAGCTTATTTATTCTTTCAACTTCTAAATCTACATATCTTTGAATTTCTTCTATTT
>JAVVGB010000097.1:0-4486 GCA_032249315.1 Thermoproteota archaeon | reverse complement strand
TTTGTTATTGTTTACTATCCGCTATATTATTATATCCTTTACATATTTCCAAACATACCTTTATTTATCATAATGTATTCAGTTCCAGCATGGCTTTTTCTATGGATACCAGTTTTTTCTTATTCTTCTAAAATAAGTAAACCTTATGAAAGAGCTACAGCACTTGCTAACGTTAATTTATACATAGGAATTTTTAGAAGTTCAGGAGGAATTTGTGCAGGGCTAGTAATAAATGAAGTTGGTTTTAAATCGTTTTTGCTCATAGGAACAATAATAGCCTTGATATTTTCCTTTATAATTATTCTCTTAAAAGAAAAAGTTTAATATAAATTTTTATGCAAATATATAAAAATATATTCAAATTTTAAAATTTAAATAACTGATAGAAAAGTAATACATTATGAAAAATAAAGTTACTATCATTTTAGTTTTATTATTTATCATTTTATCAATAGTTTTGTTAATAAATATTCAAAATTTCCAAAAGACGGAAACAAAGAATGCTGAAATTATTATGATAGCAAAACAATGGAGATTTGAAATTATTAATGCTACAGGTATTTTAAAATATGAATATATTCCAATAGGAGAAACAAGAGCAAATTTGACAATATATTTAAGCAAGAATACAATGGTTACAATTAAAATAAAAAGTATAGACGTTGTCCATGGAATAGGAATAGAAGGATTTCAAGTCATGGCTACACTTCCTCCAAATGAAGAAGTTGAAATAAAGTTTTTTGCAAACAAAGAAGGAAAGTTTAAGTTTTACTGTACAGTTTTCTGTGGCACGGGCCATCCTGAACATCTTGGTTATTTTGTAATAATATGATGTATCATATTGAACCAAGAGAAGGAACACAAATTTTTCCTGTTGATCTAATATTAGGAAGCATATTAGCGTCAACAATTCCCCTTTTGATAGGTATCTTATTTGCTAAAAAAGTAACGGGAAGGATTTTGTTTACTGGATTCATCATAGGATCACTATTCTTTTTATTCTTTGATCTACTGAAGCAAACATCAGGATTAAGCGAAGCTAGAATTAACAATATAGTAGATATTGCAAACTATATAGGATTTGTGATAGGAATAGGAATTTTTTTACCTTTAATAATTTCCAAGGGTGAAAGTCCAAACATTTACATTGCTTATACATGGGCATTGTTAGGAGTTGGTTTTCATAGCTTTGGCGAAGGAACAATAATAGCTTATGATTTTCTTACAGGTGAAACCTTAATTTCTTTAACGCAAGTTATTAGTTTTTCATTACATAAATTTGCTGAAGGATTTGCAATAGGGATCTTGTTATATGGAATAAGCAAGGAAATGAAAGATACCTTAGTTTGCTTTTTACTAGCTATTATTCCTTTCATTTTAGGTTTAACTTCCGCATTTTATTATCCTACAGCAGAATTAGCTACAGTATTTTTTGCAATTGCATCAGGAAGCACAGTGTTTTTATTAGCATACTTTTTAGCTAAAACAAGAATAAATGAAAGATTAATATTAGGCATCATTTTTGGATTATCCTTCATCTTTTTTGCAGGTGTTCTGCATTCAATATGATCTTTCTAATTTTAATATTTCTAATATTGAATCCTATTTTTCAAGAAACTTTTACAAATCAGCCTTCATATGAACAGATAAATGATTATATTAAAGAAATTGAAGTTCCTACAAAGAATTCAGGATTAGCAGGATTAACCATCGATGAGAATAATAATGTTTGGTTCGTTGAAGTTAATGCAAGTAAAATAGGAGTATTATTTACTAATAATTTCACAATAAAAGAATTTCCGTTCAAAATAGATAGGACTGCGAAACCAGGAATAGAATTCATAGCCTTAAGTCAAATTAAATACGATAAAATAAGAAGAAGTTTATGGTTTACATGGTCTCCTTCAGATTCAATTGGTAAGTTTGATTTAAATAGTCTTAGCTTTGAATTTTATAGTATCGATGAAAAAGATAGCGGAGTATTTGACTTGTTAATAGATAATGAAGGAAATATTTGGGTTACCTTGCTTTTTGGGAATAAAATAGTCAAATTCTATCCAGATATCAAAAAGTTTGAAAAATATTTAATTCCAGATCCTATTGGTGGTCCAGCTATTTTAACAATGGATAATTATAAGAATATGTGGGGCACATTAGCATATGGCAGAAAAATATTTAAATTAAACCTAGAGAAACTGAAGCCAAATACTTCAGAAGGTGTAGGAATATTTGATAATTTTAATTATAAAAGTGTGTTCAATTCTCCGGTTGGAATTACTTATGACAATAAAAGAAATTTATTATGGATAGCAGACCATGGATCAAGTGCAATTTATAGCTTTAATCCTTTTAATTTAACTTGGAAACAGTATCTTGTTTATCAACAATTTCCTTATGCATTGTCAAATCATGTAAAAGTTGATAGCGAAGGAAAAGTATGGTTTGTAACACATTTTGGAAATACAGTAGGTTATTTGATTCCTGAAGAAAGATCCGTTGTTGAATTCATAATTCCGACTTCAAATTCTACTACTTTATGGTTGGAAATCGATAAGAATAATAACGTTTATTTTACTGAATTCGATGGAAATAAAATAGGTTTTATAAATAATACTGCCAAACCAAAAGTTATAAGCGACGTATATAAAAAATACATTAACTCAGGAGAAGTTGCTGAATTTGAAATCAATGTAAATTTTTTGAATATAGATGGAATAAACGCTTCTCTGGACTATTCCAGCATTTATTTCTTCTTAAAAGATAAATTAGCAATAAGTACTAATCTAGGAAAACAGTTTTTATTAAAGAATAATACAAGTTTAAAAATTAAAATAAAATACAATGATGTACCTCAAGGAGAATATACATTTTTAATATCCTTTAAAAGTCAAAAAATTATAATTAGTTTTAATGTTTATTTATCAGTAGGACCAAAGCCCTTTGAATGGCTAAATATTACTTTAGCGATAATAATTCCTTTAATAATCACAATTTTAATTTTTATATTTTTAAGAAAAATTTTTTATAAAAAATAATGATATAATCATAAAAAAGATAACAAAAACAATAAAGGTGGGACTGCGATAGTTATTATTATACCGTTTATTAAGCAAGCAACAGTTGTACTTTTACCAAGGGTTAAAATATAAACTGGGAGAGTATTATCCATGGTTGTAGCACCTCCAAAAGTTATTAATGAATAGGATTTAAAGTATCTTGCGACGAAGGGAATAAGAAAAAATGTGAATAATTCTCTTAAATAATTTTGTAAAAAGCCAAAGAAGGAGGCTTCGACACCATGAGTATATAAAAGGAAGGATGAAGTATAGGTATACCAACCCATTCCTAGAGAAGAAATTAAAATATATTTTTCTGAAATAAAAAAATACATAAATGAAGCTACAATGAAGCTACCTAAAAGTGCTCCAATAGGCAAATAAATGTAAATTTTCCACATATTTTTCAAATTTTCATATAACTTCGAATCTCCTCCAATACTTAATCCTACTGAAAATATTAAAATAAATAAGAAAAATTGAATAGAATATTGCAAAGTTTCTTCATTTATTAAATTATTAAAATATATTCCTGTTATTAAAGAAAATATAATTATAATTATCAATAAAAATGGAATTTTTAAAGATAATTTATTTTCATTTTTTTCAAAAATTTTTTTATTCTTAAAAAATTTCTTTTCAAAAAAATACGTTACAATAATACTCCCAAAGGAAACTAATAAGGAAGATAATATTGATATTAATAAAAGAAAGTTAACGTAGAAAATATCCTTTGTCGATATATAATTACCGCTTGAGAATCCAATTAGAAAGATTACAATAAAAACAGTTGTGAATAAAAGAATATTCGAAATTCTTAGAATTGAACTTTTTAAAATTAAACCAAATATTATTCCTACAATCAACGAAAGTAATATTAATAATAAAAAGCTTACTAAAGGAGACATAAAGAATAAACTTATAAGACCCTTATAAATCTTAATGAAAAAATTCTTACCTTCATAAATTGCAAGACGTTAGTTTAATTGTTAATCCAAAGATTCTTTTAACCATATATTTGGCCAAAACTTCATAGTTATTAAAAATAATGATTAAAGAAAATATGTAGTTTATTCGTATAAGAATTAGTTGAAATAATAAAAGAAGATTTTAAAAAATTCAAGGCAGTTTTAAAGAAAACTGCGTTAGCTTTTTAAAAAATTTTCTAATTCGTTAATGTTTTCAAAAACCTTTACATTTGGATTATAATTTTTATAAAACATTGTTTCTTCTTTTCCTATTTCATCTATTACTAAAATTAATGCTTGTATTTTTGTATCAAGACTAACCACCAAAGATTTTAAGAAAGTATTTTGTAATTCTTTTTTCTTTGTAAGAAATACAGTATAAGTTTTATCTGCTTTTTTTATCATATAATCAAGCTCATGTGTTACGCCACTTATTCCTTTTACTTGATTCCTAATATACAC
>JAVVGB010000096.1:0-4489 GCA_032249315.1 Thermoproteota archaeon | reverse complement strand
TAGAGTAAATATCCTCCTTCTGGACCTATGACCTCCAATCGACCTGTAAGTGGATTAGGCTTGAGACCAAGGGTTTCGAGGGCGTAAACTCCCATTAAAGGTATAGGAACATCAAGCTCCGCTACGAAAGCAGGGCCTCTCCTGCCCTCAGCTTCAACTTCAGCTAAGAAAAGCTTTGCTTTAATTTTCCTCTTCTCTGCAAGAGTTAGCTCTACATTAAAAGGGGTTTCAAGAAGACCAATTTCTGAAATTATCTTGGGATCCAGCACAATATAAGCTGAACCTGTATCAACCAATGCTCTAATATTTTTTGAATTCTTTCCTCTGATAATCAGATCTACGTAAATGTAACCCACCTAATTTTAATATAATTAAGTTAATATTATTTCATTGCATCCTTTTACCTTAATTATTCAACGCAATTGTTTTAAGATTCGAGTAACTTTTGATTATAATTTAAAGTATCTGATACAAAATATTTTATAAATCATTTGCTGATATGCAGCGTTTTACGAATCATTTTTTAATAAAGTTTAAAATTATCTATTATATTACTATTTGAGAAAAATTGAGAAAAATTCCAAGATTAATGTCTACACAACATCCTGATAATGCAAGAATTCCAGAGTGGGTGAGCAGTGAAATAATAGAAGGTGAGTTAGAAGTTATTGAAGCATATAAGGCTTTCTCAGAATACAACATCGAAGAAGTTATGTGGGATGCTGAAGGAAAAGATGTGGATACACATGTTGTGAGGAAGCTTCTCTCCTATTACCCAGAATTTTTTAAAGAAAATGTAATTGGTCAAGATATTTTCATAACTTATAGAATTCCCAATCCTAAAGTAGAAAAAACTGAAAGGAAGATTTTATCAGAAACTTTAGAAAGTATCGTGGTTTCTTATGACGTAGCCGAGACATTTTACGGAAGAAATGTAATACCGATCTTTGAGGTAATACTGCCATTTACTACCAGCTATGAAGAACTGCTATCAATAATAAAATACTATGAAAAAGTCATTGCAGGAAAGGAAAATGTTGAGTTATTTGATGGAATTAAAGTCAAGGATATAATAGGAGATACAAATCCGAAAAGTATAGAAATAATCCCTCTTGTAGAAGACATGAATAGTCTTTTAAACATTAGAAAAATAGTTGAAGGATTTTGGAGACATGTTAAACCAAGTTACTTAAGAGTATTCATTGCAAGATCGGATCCAGCTATGAATTATAGTTTACTTAGCGCAATTCTCTTAGCCAAATATGCTTTAAGTGAGCTTTATAAACTTTCCAAAGAAATAAGCTTAAGCATTTTTCCAATAATCGGTGTTGGTTCTTTGCCTTTCAGGGGAAACTTTAATCCTGAAAACATAGAAAATGTGTTAAATGAATATAAAGGAGTTGCAACCTTTACAGTTCAAGCAGCCTTCAAATATGACTATCCTAAAGAAGAAGTATTAAAAGCTATTGAGAAGGTAAGAAAATCAGATATTGAAGAACCATATGAATTTACCCATGAAGAAAAGAAAATTTTAGAAAAAATTATTTTGAAATATTCTAAAAGATATCAAAAAGAAATTGAATCGTTGGAAAGTATAATAAATAAAGTTGCTGAATTTATACCAAAAAGAAGAGCTAGAAAGTTACACATTGGACTTTTCGGATATTCAAGAGGTATTGGAAAAATTACCTTGCCTAGAGCTATTCCATTTTGCGGTTCCTTATATTCTATTGGAATTCCTCCAGAAATATTGGGATTAAGTAGCTTAAATGAGCTTGATGAAAATGAATGGAATTTGCTTAGCAAATCTTACTTAAATTTTAAAAAGGATTTAGAACAATGTTCGAGGTTTATAAACTATGAAGCATTGGATATTCTTGAGAGAGATTTTGGAATAAATAAAGAAACTATTCAAATGATAAAAGAAGATATAAATTATTTGGAAAAACAACTTGGAATAAAGATCGGTGGTAATAATTATTATGAAAGAAAACATTCGTTCTTTTCAACTTTATTTCTTTCAGCACTTAAAGAAAATAACATTGAAGAAGCAAAGTTTTACATCAAAGAAATGGCGCTTATAAGAAAATCAATTGGATAATCATTAAAGACTTGAACTGATTATCACATTTTTCTAGGAAGGCTATTACTTATTTAATTGTTCATTTACTTTTAGTTATATGATTAAAGATAAGGTTGCCGTATCATGGAGTGGTGGAAAGGATAGCACAATGGCTTTATATTACATAACAAAGCAAAAGAAGTATGAAGTAGCTTACTTATTAACTACAATAACTGAAGGATTTGAAAGAGTGACAATGCATGGTGTAAGAAGAGAACTTATAAAAGAACAAGCAGAAAGTTTGGGCTATCCGTTATTGGAAGTCTTCATTCCGCCTTATGCAAGTAACGAAATATATGAAGAAAGAATGAAAAATGCTACTTTAAAACTGATTTCTGAAGGAATAACAAAATATGTATTTGGAGATATTTATTTGGAAGATGTTAGAAGATATAGAGAAGAAAACTTGAAGAAACTAAATTTGGAAGGAATTTGGCCAATATGGGGAAAAGATACAAAAGAATTAGCTCTAGAATTTATTAAACTAGGTTTCAAAGCTATTGTATGCGTAGTAGATACAAAAGTATTAGATAAAAGCTTTGTAGGAAAAGAATTCAATGAAAAATTTATTTCTGAACTTCCCTCTAGCGTAGATCCTTGTGGAGAAAAAGGAGAATTCCATACATTTGTTTATGATGGACCACTTTTTAAAAGAGAAGTTAAATTCAAATTAGGAGAAAAAGTGCTGAGAGAGAATAGATTTTATTTCATCGATTTAATTCCATTAGCTTAAATGTTTCTTTAAAAATACAATTGCAGGAAAGAGTATTTTGTAAATATCTTCTACGCTAGTTATTATATGTCCCATGTCTGGAATTATATGTGCTTCAAAAGTTTTACCCTGCTCAGATATTTTCTCAATATATTTTAATACAGGCTTTAAAGGACATCTGGTATCGTTTTGAGGATGTATAATACATATTGGAGCCTTTAATTTATCAGCAAAATTAATGGCTGATCGATCCTTTTTTAAATCTTTTCTATTTGCAAATAATATATCATCAAAATGCCTAAAAGCTGCATCAGCTAGCTCATACATCATTTCCCAATCTACAATTCCTGCGCCTGCTACAGCAGCATCCCAAAGTTCTGGCTCCTTAACCGTTGCCAAATAGCTCATGAAACCTCCGTAGCTATAGCCCATTATAGCAATTTCTTCTCCAAGATTGTTTTCTTTTGCATAGTTCCTTGCATAAATTACATCTTTCAAATCCCCTCCACCAGGATCGCCAATATCTAATGACCTAAATTCTTCTCCATAACCTGTGGAGCCTCTGAAATTAGGAGCAATTACATTAAAGCCAGATACTACCAATGAAACTATTGAAACAGACCAGAAGTCTCCTACATGAGACCAAGGACCTCCATGTACATAAACTACAGCATTCTTTTTACCGGGAACATTTGTTTCATAAATTATCGAAGGAATTTCTAAGCCATCAAATGATTTGTATTTTATTATTTTCACGTTGCCTAAACTACTTGCGATCTCTTCATCTAAATTTGAACCTAATATTTTCTTCCATTCACCATTAAGCTTTGTTTTAAATATTGAATAAGGCTCCTTTAAACTTGAAAAGCTAACAAATATTTCATCATTCATTACATCAATATTTGTAGGTGTTCCTTCAGGATGATTTATTCTATAACCATTTAGAAAAGCATAGCCTCGATAATCTTGTAATCCTATAAACCAAATCTTTCCGTCTTCAGTAAAATCACATGATAAATAGTCTTGAAACTTATAATTCAAGTAATCTTTCCCTTCAAACTCAGGTTCATGTAACTCATTAGTAACAATGTCGTAAATAAAAAGTCCTTTTTCTCCTTTTAGATTCGATGTAAATAATACTTTATTGTTAAATATTGAACTAGTCATGTTAAACGTTCCTTCTTTTGGCGTATAAATTTTGTATTCGTTCTTATTCAGATCATAAATGAATATTTCCATAGATTTGGGATTGCCATGTAATGTTCCATAACCTATTATGAAATCTTCGTTGATATCTGATATAAAAATCCATTTATCTGTAGAAAATATCTTCTCTTGTTCTTCATCCTTCCTAACAAGATAAACTACATTTTCTTCCATTGTCGAACCAGCATAAACCATGTTATCTTTGTAGTAAGCCATCGTAAATATTCTCATTGGGTTCATATCTATTTCCTTAATCTTTCCTTCTTCCCATACAAAGATTTTACCAAGTTCCTTACCTTTGGTAACATCTAAAGCAAAATAAATTTTATTCTTATCCTTTCTTACACCCGAACTATTTAAAGGTCTTGAAGCAATTTTTGTTTTATTTTTTCCTTCATGATCAGAAACCCAAAGATCATATGTTCCTTCTTCATTGGAAATATAATATA
>JAVVGB010000095.1:0-4498 GCA_032249315.1 Thermoproteota archaeon | reverse complement strand
GAATGAAGAACAAAAGAAAATTGCAGAAGAAGAAATAAAAGAAGCTGAAAAATTGTATAAGAAACCAGTAGTTACAGAAATAAAGGAACTGAAGTCTTTCTATAGAGCAGAAGATTATCACATAGATTACTATGATAGAAATCCATACAACCCATATTGTATGTTTGTAATTTATCCTAAATTAGTAAAATTAGAAAAATATTTTAGCAAATACTTGAAAGTTTAATGAAACTGTTTTCTTGAATTTTAACTAGAAAGATATTGACAAGTTCCTCCAATAATCTTGTCATTTTATTGACAAGTTTTATTTTACCTTATTTAACTTTTTCTGGCCGGTAAAAACGAATTGAATAGTAAAATTTAAGGAATCAAGGTTTATTAATTTTCAATTATTATAATTACAACTGTTCGGATATTACCAATTTACATTTTATCATTCAATTTATATACAAGCATTTTTACGGAAGGATTATTCGCTCTGTAAAATTTTACAGCTCTTATATCACTAGGAGTTCCCTTTACACCCCTAAAAACTCTTACCACACTAACATATGATGTGCCCATAGATCTCGCTAATTCAAGTATTTTTGTTAACAAAGCCGTACCTATTCTCTTTCTCCAATAAGATTTAATGACATGTATGCCGTAATCGATATTAAAATTGTGAATATTTAAGTACCCCATTCCCACAGCCAAATTGTTAAGATAAGCAACAATAACTATGTGATTTCTATTTCTTGGAGGGATAAAAAAGCCCCAGCTCTGTTTATGTATATTCTTAAATGTTTCTATATCATTTTCATCCCATTCAGAGAAAGTTTTTATTCCTACATTTCTATTAGGTTCTAAGGTCTTTGCATTTACTTTCCATAAATATAGTAATGACTTGGCATTGAACAAACCTAAATTCATAGATGTGTCTTCAGGAACCATTAAGAGCTTTACTGAGTCACAATATTTTCTAAGGAGCTCAATAATCTTAGAAGCTCCATCTTGTGTTTCTGTTATTGCTAAAATCGCATTTTTAATTTTACTTTTAGCTACCCATTTTATGCTGACCAAATATAGGTTACTTTCTTTATTCAACAATTCAATACTTTCAATAGGCTTTGCCCAAAATATCTTTAGCTTACCAAGCTCAGAATACCATTTGATAAATTCTTCAAAGTTCATAAATTCAAACAACATGATTTTACTAAATCAGTTTAATACTTTATTCTTAAAATCTTTTCTTATTTTCCATATAATTATTTACACTTAACTTATTAATGATAAAACTCTGTGTTTTTTAAATTTTTAATTCTATGAGATTCTTAGCTCTCCAATATTCGATATAATTTTCTTCTTGCTCTTAATAAATATGTTATGCTAATAGCATAAAAAGAGGTGCAGGAATTACTATAGCACGTTCATTAATATATATTTCTTTACCTGTATATATTAAAAGACCTCTGATTTTTAATTGTTTACTTATATTTACAAGTTTCTTCATATGTTCACTATTAATTTTATTTCCAGAATAAACTTCTATAGGAATAAGTTTACCGTTAATATCTATTATGAAATCGATCTCTTTTTCAGGTTTAGGCTTGTAATAAAACATTTTTCTGCTTAGAAGTCTTAAATCTTGAATAATTTCTAAAGAAAGTATCATATGAGCAATGTTAATTGCTACAATCATTTCTACCACAGGTCCCTTCCAGTTGTTAAGCATATTCTGCGTCATGGAAAATGGATCCTTATATCCAGCGCTTATAGCTTTGAAAGCATAGAACATTAAAGGATCCCAGAAATAGTATTTTTTAGGACTTTTGGGTGGAGATGTCCGTTTACCAACATCCTTAAGCTTTGCCACTTCGAGTAAAACAAATGCATCAACTAGGTAATCAAGATATTCTTTAACAGTGTTATGTGAAATTCCAAGCTTTCCTGCTAAGCTATTAGTACTTACTTCTTTTATTGGAACTACACTGAAAGACCCTCCTGGCGCTTCCAACATTTGCCAAATAATGCTATATAAAGTGTCCTCATTTAATCTCCATTTAATTGCATCTTTAACTGCAAGATCTACAAAATCAAAATAAACGCTTGGATGGATTCTTCCCAAAGTAAGATATTGACGAATAGCTAGCGGAAAGCCTCCTGTTAGTAAATAATCTTCAAAATAAGCATAAAGCTCATTTATATAAGTCTGAACTTTCTCTAAATCAGGAAATATTTTATTACTTGGATCTATAAGCTGCTTTAATAATTGAAATCTTTTTTCATGTTCTAAAAATTTATTTTTAGTAAAGAATTCCCTCAGCTCACGTTTACCGAGTAATTGCTCTCTGTAGTAAACATATTCTGAAAATTTCATTGGTAATAACAATTTGTCATTACCTCCTTCTAACATTACACCTTTTCTTAACCCTAAAACCTCAACACCTCTTCTAACATCTAAGCTATGACTGCCGCTGATCAATAGTTTAACCTTATTCTTGGTTAAAAGACCTGCATCATATAGATCTTTAACTGCAATTTGCCAATTTTTAAGACTACTTACCTCATCAAGAAAAATATAAACATCACCTACTTGATCAGCTCTCCTCATTAGAAAATCTCGAATAATATCTGCTAAACCTTTTACTCCGCCCATTCCAGGTCTATCACAACGAATATAAACAACTTTTAATGGATTAATTGTATCCCTGCGAAAAATACTTTCTAGAAAGATCTCTCTTAACAAGAGTTTAATTAGGGTGGTTTTTCCGATCCTCCTTGGTCCTCTTAAGCTTATTATGACATAATCTCCGATAGTATCTTGCAAAAGGTTTTTTCTTAAAAGAAAAAATATGCTAGGCATCCAAATTGTTTCAATTCTTAAAATAGTATCTGGCTTTTTGATCTCACTAAACTCAGGATCTCTTTTTTCCATTTCCTCTGTTAGCTTAATTCTTAAATAGTTTATAGATTCATCAGAAGTTATTTCTTGGCTTTTTTTAACTAGTTCATTTAGAAAATCAAGAAAATCAGGTTTCCACCACCAGTTTTCCTCAACTAGATTTGATATTGACAAGACTATTCACTAATCTTGTCAATATATTGACAAGTATTTAAATTTGAGGTTATCTTAATTTAGATATTAACAAAACAAATTTGGAACAAATATTTCCATGTAAAATATAGATTAAACCAATTTGATTATAATGAGTGATTCTTAATTCTAACCTTCTTTATTAATCTAAAAGAGTAACCTTTAATCTTGTAAAGATATATTACTGCCAAAGTTAAGCAGATTGCTAGAATTATCGTGATTAAAGTAATAAACCAGAAGTTATCTGTTGCTTGTTTCGTGGATGTAGCAGTTATGTACCGTGTTATGGTTGCTAAAGTTGATGTAACGATTTTTGTTTGTGTCAAAGTATCCGTTGTTGTTTGCGTAATTATCTTTGTATCTGTTTCCGTGACAGTTAAAGTCGTTTCTTGAATATTTATTAAATATTCAATATTATATAGAGAGCCATTTAGTGAATAATAATGTATGATTAATCTTGAAACGTTAAATATATCCTTAGATAATTTCTTGATCTTAAAGGCAAGTGTGTATTCTTCACCACTCTTAATAAGTGGTATTATGACTAATTCAAAACCTGTTTTGAATGGTTGACGGTAAGTATCTGTAAAATAAACAGCTATTCCATGAGAAGGTATCATTTCAACGATTACTGCTATAATATGTCCATTTCCATTATTAAAGAGTCTAAGATAAAACTCATCTTTCGATTCACTTATAAAAATATTTAGAGTTAAATTTGGTAAAAGTGGCTTTTCAATATTTACTTGCTTAAACTTACTTACGTAATTTCTTGTTATTTCCAAGTATTTTAAACCATATTCCTTAGTAGGCTCTATTTCTGTACCTTCATGAAGCTCATTCCAGCTTGTTATGATGATGCATTTTGTACCCAACTCTAAAGCATCATTCCACATTTTTTTGTAAAAGTTTCCTTCTTCTCTATCTACATATATTCCAGGTTTTCTGATTTTCCTATCATCATATCCAGGAACAACAGTGTAAAAAAGCACTTTTCTTTGAATAATTATCTTTTCATTTGCTTGAATTTTCGCTATAACATCGTTAAAGCTTAAACCAATTAAACCAATTTTCATTTGTTCAACATAAAAAGAATATAACTTCTTCATAGTATCACTATTAAGTTCTATATATGTATGAAAACCATCAAATACGTGAAGATATGAAGGGTTTCTTAGATCAGCAATTAGATAAACAGATCCTACTTTATTCTCTAAATTCTTTTTAATTTGCAACCAAAAGTTTGGCCCACGATTGTGTGCTTCAACATTATAGATAAAAATGACAGGTTTTCCATTAATTTTAAGGAATGAGGATGATTTAGAATACTCTCTAACAATATATGATAACTCGTTTATAATGATATCAGCAGAGATGAGAGGATTCCAAGGTCTGTAAGATTCGTAATAAACAGTTATCTTA
>JAVVGB010000094.1:0-4501 GCA_032249315.1 Thermoproteota archaeon | reverse complement strand
AGTCTACGAAATTTGCCACCAAAGGAACTTCGCATCCAGCATATTTTCTTAAAATTGAAACAGCTTTTTCAACAAATATCTTATTAAAAGTAGCATTAGGAGGAATAGGTAGATTAGCTATGCCAGGAGAAGACGACCAACCCTTTATGTTCATTGGCAAATTATAATATTCTTCTACTAGTTTTAGATATTCCTTCCACCCATCTCCTAATTCTATAGATCCATTAGGTAATTCTTTAAAGTAAAACTTCCATAAAGCTTTATCTTGTTTTTCATAAATACTAGCTGGAAAGTAGTCTTCAATGAAGAAAACTACTGCATTATATTTCTTGGCATATGGCTTCAAATATTCAAGAACAATGTTAACTTTCTCGTTAGTTATTTTATACATTGTAACAACAATAGATGGAGGAATGGTATACCAAACTCCTATCCAGTTAATTCCTAATTCTCCTTTTTCTTTAAATATTTTATCTTGTAAAGGTTCTATTTCTTTATTTATTGAATCAATAAAGAGATAATAATGATACCAATTGCTATGATTTAAATTATATTTTGCTGCTAGCATAGCATATATAAAGAATTTTTCCGACTCATAATCACCTCCTATTTCATTTATATATGTGGATTCATTATCACCAGGATGTCTAATTGCTACTGGAGAATCAAACTTTCTTCCATTAAATTGCCAGTAAACATAAGTTTCATTGCATCCCGTAATTGTTAAATCTGGATTTCTATTTTTAACTACTTCATAAATTATATCATCATTAGAATTTGCTTTAACGTTAATAGGATTTATTAAAATTGCTGAAATTATTAAAAATAAAAGGAAAGATATTATTTTCCTCATGTTTACAAGCATCTACCAATATCTGGACCACATGTAACCAATTCCAGATCAGGCCATCTTTCTTTTACTTTTGTAGCCCAAGTTGCCCAAAAATATGTTGTCGGATGATCATGTCCAGGGTCTGTTCCTCCTATTAGTATACCTACTATCTGAGCTCCATAATGGTATATGTAAACATTGCCTACTCTTTCAGCATAAATTAAATGACGAATATATACAGGCGCTCCACTATCATGATCTAGCGCTATGTTACTATTATAGTAACACTTATATTTGCCATCATTAGGATCTATATAACATCTAGCTACTTTTATGGCTGGTTGAACTATTACCAGTTTATCATTCCAATTGTAGTACCAAAACCAATCATCAATTTTTGTTATTAATCCATAAGTAACCCCTGTTGTTCTTCCTGATTTATAAACCCTAACATTATTTTCCATGTTTTTTGTTGGTGTAATATATGCAGTAATTCCTACTTGCCAGTTATAATCACGTTTTTCAATTCCATAATAGGGCGTGGAATTATTTTCAAATATAAAAGGTTTAAAGTCTCTTGTTGGAGTGCAAGGATATTTACCAGGACAATGTGCAAGGTATATTAATCCAGCATCCAAATCGGTAGTTCCTCCTTCTTGAGGAACAGAGTTTCTTTTCACCCTTCCTATAAAATTACTCCAATCAAACCAAGAAAGTTTTTTAGGCTGATCTATATATTCATTTATATTTGCGCAATGACCAGCTGTAATGAAACCTCTGTCAAGAGGAGAACTGTATCCTCTAATTTTAACAGGAAAAGATAAAGAACAATTATTATAGGGATATAGATCAGGAGGTCCACCAAATACTGCGCCTG
Source organism: Thermoproteota archaeon (assembly GCA_032249315.1). GTDB lineage: Archaea > Thermoproteota > Thermoprotei > Gearchaeales > Gearchaeaceae > SCGC-AAA471-B05. The sequence continues at coordinate 2,792 of JAVVGB010000094.1, read as the reverse complement.
TTATTTCGATCTGTACTCCTCCGATTAAAGGATCATATCTATTGTCATAATAGCCATAAGCTTTCTTATAATGGTATGCGTAAACCATGCTACTTCCGTATATTAGAAATACTAGCATTGCCACCAAAACAATTGTTTTGGCTTTCACAAAAAAAAAAAAACAATTTTTCAAATATTTAAATTTAACTATTATATAAACTTTATGATTTTAATTCAAAGTAGGAAATTTATTTTAACGATTTTAGCCAAGCAAAACTTAATTTTCTAATATCTGAACTTTAAATAAATAAGATGTTGCAAATATTAAGAAGAGTATTTTCAAAGAAGAAGGAATAAATTAAAACCATTCAATTTTAGAGTGTAGCTAGCTTATTTATTAAAATCGAAGTATATAAAACAATTTTAGGTATCGTATCAACTGTTATATATTCATTTGGTGCATGGGCTCTTCCTCCATGACCAGGAGCTGTAGCTACCATAGGAACCCTTAATTTCCTTATAAATAAATAGCTTGGTGCAGAACCAGGTAGCATGGGTATTATGTAAGGTTTCAAGTTCATTTCTTTATAAACTTCCTTTGATATCTCCACTACTTTTTCCTTAGGATCTGTTTTGCTCCAGGTATATGCATCATGAACTGTAACTTCAACAAGATCCTTATATCCCAATCTTTCAATTACTTTATTTAATCCTTCAATTACATCATTTGGCTCTATTCCTGGAACTAACCGAAAATCTAATCTTGCAACAGCTTCAGAAGGAATGATTGTTTTTGTTCCTAATCCAACATAACCTGCATAAATTCCATCAACATTAACTGTAGGTTTAAAATATACTGATATATACCAATCATCTCCCTTTATTCTCGAATCCTTTATTCCATAAATTTCCATTATTTCTTCCAAAGGAGAAGATTCTTTAATATCGTTTAAATACTGCAAATCTTCTTCTGTAGGAGAAATAGCCTTTTCGTCAAGCCAAGGAATCTTAGGCCCTTCAATAGGATCAATTAAATGAGAAATTATGGAACTAATTACTGCTACAGGATTTATGAATCCTCTGCTAAGACTGCTATGAACATCATATTTCGAGGTTTTTGTTTTAATTTCTAAAAAAACTATTCCCTTATTGCCCAGAACAATTGAAGGTTTTCCTAATACCCTTTCTGAAGGAAAGGCAAAGTAGCACATCATTGAATCCTTTAATTCATTGTATTTATCTTCTACAAATTTTGGCATCGAAGGACTTCCCAATTCTTCTTCTCCTTCTAAAACTAATATTATTTCAAAGGGCAACTCATTTTCCAATTCAATATAACTTAGTATTCCCAATAAACAGCTCATTAAAGCTCCCTTTGTATTGTAAGCTCCTCTTGCAATAATTTTATCTCCTACTATTCTTGCTTCAAAAGGAGGAGATTCCCATAGTTCCAAAGGTTCAACTGGCTGAACATCGTACATGTTATAAAAGATAACTTTTTTATTGCTTTTTCCTTTCAATTTTGCATAAATTATTGGATGCTTTACATAGCTAAGCAAATTTACTTCAGCATTAAATTTATCCTTTATCCATTTTGTCAAAAAAGAAACAGTTTCCTTTATTCCTTCACCTGTACCTGATATGCTTGGAATTTGTAGAAAGCTTCTTACTTCATTTATAAAATACTGATTATTGTTTTCAACGTAGTTTTTTATTTTAGTTACAAATTCATCCATGAATTTATTTAGACAAACTTAAATATTTATTTAAAAATAACTTTTTGGAAAAATGTTAGGAAGAAATCATATATTATTTAATCTTTCTACTTTTTTCCCTCTTCTATTTTATTTATATCTCATAAATTATCCTTTGATTTATATTTATGCTTCATTTCTTTGCATAATAGCATTTTCCAACTTTCCAGATATTGATATTAAATATCGAAGAGGAAAAATCTTAAACAGAATAATTTATCTAATTTTTTATTTTCCTTTCATTATTTTAGCATTAATTTTAAAAAACAAAAGAATGATAAAGCATAGAGGTATTACACATACAGTTTATGGTTTAATTTTATTTTCTTTTATTGTTTCTTTAATTTACTATTCTATATCTTTTTATCTTCCCAGCATTTTTGATTTTTTAATTTTATTTTCAATAATTTTTTCTTATATTTTACATTTATTATGCGACCTTATAACTGCTGAAGGAATAGTTTTAACTAAAAGAAGATTTAAAGGAATTTTAATAACTGGAAAAAACGATTCAATTTATACTTATATATATTCATTTTTCCAAATCATTTCAACTTTTATATTATATAGAATTAATTTTTTGTTAATTCCAACAATTGCTTTTTTAATTTTAATTTCATTTATTTTAATACCACTAACAATAAAAAATTTAAAATAAGTTTATAAAAAAGGCTAAGGAAATTTCTATTATGATAATTAGGCAAATAACTCAAAAAGATTATCCTCAAATGGCTTACATATTTAATTCAATTTATCCTTATTATAGCTATACTGAAGAAGATATAAGATTTGAATATGAAACAGAGGCAAAAAGAACAAATTTAAAAGCCTACGTTGTAGAAATTAATGGTGAAGCAGTAGCTATAGCAGAATACTACAAGAGCTGGTATAAGACAACGGATAATAGAAATATAATCGGCTTAGGAATTTATGTTGATCCTAGATATCAAGGTAAAGGTATAGGAAGCTATGCGTATGAGTTTATTTTGAAAGAAATAATAAAGGAAAATGTAAAAAGTGTAGTAACGCATGTTCTTAATTCACATATCCATAGCATTA
>JAVVGB010000093.1:0-4549 GCA_032249315.1 Thermoproteota archaeon | reverse complement strand
TGCGGCGGGCCTTTAGAATCGTTGGCTCCTGAGATCTCAAGAAAAATAGCAGAAAGAAGAATACATGATTTATCAAAAGTTTCTAACAATATCATTGTTTTATGTCCAATATGTCTAGCTAATCTGAGCAGGGTTGCCAGCAATGTAAATATTATTGATTTCGCTGAGTTAATTGGGTGAGACTATGAACAGTTCATTATGGGATGAAGCAATAAATCGTGTTCTCGAACCTACAATAATAAAAACAAGAAACATTCTTAACAACTATAAATATTTGTATGATATTGCTGATAAACTTAGAAAAGCTAAAGAAGAAGTAATTAAAAATTTTGATTATTATATTGAACAAACAATCAGATCAATTGAACAAATAGGAGGTTTTTCATATTTAGCACGGGATGCTAATGAAGCTAGAAGGATAGTTGGTGAAATAGTAGGTAGCAATAAGAAGATAGTAATGAGTAAATCAATGGTTGCTTATGAAGTAGGACTTAGACCATATTTAATATCAAAAGGTAATGAAGTATGGGAAACAGACCTTGGAGAATTTCTAATACAGCTTGCAGACGAACCTCCTTCACATTTGCTAGCACCTGCTTTGCATATGACAAAGGAAAGAGTAGCAAAGTTATTAAAAGAAAAAATAGATCAAAACATTGATGAAAATAAAAGCATTGAAGAACTTGTTAACATTGTAAGGAACTTTTTAAGATCTAAATTCTTTAATGCTGACATAGGAATTAGCGGTGCAAATGTTATTGCAGCTGATACAGGTGCAGTTTTAACAATTGAAAACGAAGGAAATATTCGCATGACTTCTATAATTCCACCCGTAAATATAGTAGTTACAGGTATAGATAAAATTGTTCCAACGTTAGAATATGCTTTTTATGAAGTTATGATCCAATCAGCATTTGGAACAATGTATCCACCAACATATGTTAACTTATCAGCAGGTCCAAGTTCAACAGCGGATATTGAAATTAAAAGAGTTAGACCAGCTCAAGGGCCAAAGGAATTTCATGTAATATTGGTAGATAATGGAAGAAGTAAAGCAGCAAAAGACCCGATACTTTGGGAAGCCTTATTATGTATAAGATGTGGCAGATGTTACTTCCATTGTCCAATATATAGAAATATTGGCCCTTCATGGGGAATTCCTCCATATAATGGTCCTACTGGTGTTATGTGGAATGCAGTTATTCATGGTGTTACTAATGAAAATGTTGGAAAGACTGCTCTTTTATGTGCTCATTCGGGAGGCTGTAAAGAGGTATGTCCAATGAAAATCAATATACCTGAAGTAATACACTATATTAAGAGAAGCTACTTAAAGATGATCAGAAAATAATGATGGCATAAAAAATATTTATCATTTTACTTTTCTCATAACGTATGTGAATTACCATAATAATCTTGGATTGAATTAATTAAACTTGATTACGCTTAATTTTTTCTATTAGTTCTAAAACCCTCTTCTTTATTTCATCTCTAATTTTTCTCGCTTCTTCTATGGGCATTTTAGCAGGATCTGGAATATTCCATTCTTCCACATATTTAGCATAAACAACTGGACATTGATCGCCACTACAAACAATTATAGCTATATTGGCTTTTTCTTGTATTTCTTTAGTTAATAGTTGTGGTTTCTTATGACTTATATCGATTCCTTCTTCAAGCATTAGCCTAACTGCATTTGGATTAACACTATCAGCAGGTTTTATACCAGCACTTATTGCTTTCCAGTCATCAGGAGCATATTTATTAAAATATGCTTCAGCAATTTGACTTCTGAAAGTATTTTCTACACAAACAAAAAGCACAGTTTTCATTTGTTTAAATATAGTTCATAAAATTAATAAATTTAAAGAAGCAAAATTACAATTCTTTTGATGGCCGTCGGCGGGCCATCAAATTGACATATTAATGCCTTATATTTTAGAGCAGTAATGATGGTTTAGACTCTAAAAGCTAAGTCAGAGTAAATAACAAATTTTACACAATAAACTTAAATAACAATTTTTCTTAAAAAAATTAGTGATATTAAACGAAAGAGAATTCAATAGATGGATTAAATCTGCGAAACATACTTTAGAAAGTGCCAAGGTAGATAAGGATAACGGTTTTTATAATTGTGCTTGCTTTAAAGCTCAACAAGTAGCTGGGATTGCAACTAAAGCATATTTTTATGGAATAGGGGAGCCTAAAACAGGGCATTCAATATCTTATTTGCTACAATTAATTCCAAACACATCTCTTGATTTAATTAACAAAGCTAAATATCTAGATAAAATGTACATTCCTACTAGATATCCTAATGCTTGGTCTTCTGAAACTCCCGATTTCTATTATACTTTAAGTGAAGCTGAGCAAGCAATTAATTATGCAAAAGATATAATTAATTTTATTGAAGAAAGATGGAAATTGTTAAAAAGCGTATAGAGGAAAGAAATAAAGTTATTGATGAAGCTAAAAAATTCGTATGCTCATTAAAAGGTAAGTATACCGCTTTCTTAATAGGCTCATATGCAAGAGGAGATTTTAGTATTGGAAGCGATGTAGATATTCTTTTAATTGGTGAATTTGAAGATAAAAATCCTTTAAAAAGACTTTTGAATTTGGATTTTCCAGCAGGTTATGAAGTCATTCCTTTAACAGAACAAGAATTCTTAACAGCTTTAGAAAATAAAAATCCAATTACATGGGATGTAGTTAATGAATGCGTGATTTTAAGAGATGACTTTGGTTTAGCAGATAAAATTAAATTTTATAAGTTTAAAAAATAAATTCTTTAAGAAATAAAACATGACTAGCGAGGAGTTTTAATTCTATTTGCTGTAAAATCTATGAGTTAGAAAAGGTGGCGACAAGATTTTAGGAAAGTTGTCGAGTAATTATCATAACGCTAATATTGTTTCAGCTTCTTTTAATTTGCCCGTAGTTACATCAACTTCTAATCCTAAACCTTCTAAAGCATAAACTCCTAGCACCTCCTGATCTTTCTCTTCTCCAAAAACAACAATAGTAAATTCTCTTTTTCCATCTATTTCTATTTCAACTCTTCCCACTTTTCTTTTTATAATCTCACCTGTAATAGTTTTGAAAGCTCTTTCTGCATGAGGTTTTATTCCTATTTTCTCCAGATCATTCTTGTTAATCCAAGTATAAACTGATCCTGTATCTATAATTAATTCTTTTTCTAAAATTCCTTCCTTACCTATTAATTTTACTTTTGCTTTGCTTATGCCCATATTTTTTTAGATTACGTAATTAAATAAATTTCTCGTAAACTTTAAAATTTTAAGATATAAAATCAATACAAATAAATCCTCATCGAAATAAAGAAAATTCATTCAATTCTAATCATCACTTCTTTCCTAGGTTCATTTCCACTTAAAACTTCTATAAAATCTTTTACAAACTCCAATATTCTAGGAGAAGACCTTGAAGTGTATGAGGAATCAACAACATATATATTCTTATTTAATTTAGCTTTGACTTCTTTCCATCCAGGAAGCGCGAATAATAAATCAATTTCCTTAAGCGTCCTCTCAATACCGAATCCACAAGGTGATATAAAAAGAATATCCGGATTGAAATTCCTTATAATATCCCAATCCATTTGTCTTCCTTCTTCACCAGAAGCTAAGAGCGAAGTTGCTCCGCTCATTTCAATTATTTGTGAAATCCAAAGACCCGCTACATAAATAGGCATAAGCCATTCGATCATAACTATTTTCATTGACTTGCCAAGACCTCTAAGCTCTCTTTTAAGATATTGATACTTCTTGATAAGTTCATTCGCTCTATTTTCTCTTTCTAATATTTTGCCCAGCTCATAAATTTTTTGAAAGATTTCATCGAAATTCCTTGGACTGTAGTCAAAAACATTCAGTTCTTCAGCTGTAACTAAAACTGAACTTTGATGAATTAACAAAGAATTAACTGGAAAAGCACAAACACCGCATATAGACTGGCCTACAACAAGCTCTGGTTTAATCTCATTTATCTTTTCCCAATCTATTTCATACAAAGGCTTTCCGCTTGCTAAATGTCTTTTAACTTCTCTATCTATTTCCAAAGAACTCATTTCTTCATTTACTTTAATCAGACTTCTAACCACTTTAGGTTTTAATTTCACTTCAGGAGGAAAATCACACTTATCGCTAACACCGAAAATTCTTGAAGTATTACCATCAAGAAATGAAACCGCTTCAGTAGCTGAAGGATCTAAAGTTACTATTTTCTGAATGCTCATAATAAAGTAATAATATACAAAGTTAAAATTTTTAAACAAAAAGTTCAATCGCCAAGAATAATAAATCAATATGGCCCGCGGCGGGCCATCATTAAAATCATTTATTGCTTGTCAGAAATCCTTTTGTTATGTAAATTTTTATGGTATATTTCTTAGACCCTTCACAAAAGCCTTTTACATCAAAGCTTCTGAAATCTCTAAGCTAGATATTCTTTAAATTAATTAAAAGGTGCAAATTTATAAGATTAAAAGATGTTATATAAATATGTGTAGACTCTTCGGTTTATATGC
>JAVVGB010000092.1:0-4581 GCA_032249315.1 Thermoproteota archaeon | reverse complement strand
TCCATCTATAAATAACGGATCTATACCAATAACAAATTAAAGGTAAAAGAATGAATGGTATAGGTCCAGGAATTATACTATCAATTAAACTAGCATAAAGTATAATAGAAAATAATATAGTAATAATAAGGTTGTAGATGATTTTGTCTTTATAATAAAAAGTAGAAAAGGCAAACAATAGATAAACTATAACAAGTGAATAAATTATGTCAGCTAATAAAGAAGTTAAAAATAAATGCGAAAAGTTTAAACCAAAAGGATATTCAATCAAGGGATAAAGAAGGTAAACTCCCCCACCAAAAGGAATATCTAAAGTTATATGCAATGAAACGCCCAAGGCAAGTCCTAAGAAATATTTTTTCTTTGTCATTTTGAATAAAAGGAGTAAAAGTGCAAGTAAATAAAGAGAATGCGTAAAGGTTCTATGTGCTCTAATTGAAGGTTCCAAATAGGGAATTAGCAAAATATCGAAGTCAGGAATATAGCTACCCAATACAAAGGAGATCTTTACTTGATTGTTTTTGACAAAAGGTGAAAGAGCTATGCCAGAAAGTAAATGTAAAGCACTAGCGACCATTTTTAAAGGAAACGCATAGCATATTTTTCTGGCTCATCCTTTATTTATTAGCTTTTTTATATTTATTAAAAAGGGAAATTGAGATCCTTTTATTTCGTTATCTGTAATAAATGAAGTCCTTAACATTTCTAATTGTTTCACCCATCTTCTCATAATGAATAAATGACTTAAAATATCCTTAAAATCAGGTGTGATCAACAATGGATAATATTTCCCATTGTATTTATAAAAGAAATCTTTTGTTAAACCATCAAAGATTCCTCTAATTCTTTCTTTTCTTTTGAATTTTAATTCGAAAAATAATCTTCTTAGTAGTGAGACTTTAAGACTAATGTTTAAAGGCTCATTATTCCAAATTTTTCTATAACAAAATATTCTGTTCCTGTTTATGAGATATTGTCTTGTGAAGCTCAATCTTTGTAAGGTCTTCTCTTCTAAATGAATTCCTCCTTCAATAGGTAATATTGCACTGTAGTATCCTTTATTCCAAGATGAGAAACCAACCTCTGCAGCGTCAAAATCCCAATAATGTGAAGGGTCAAATACATGTGGAAAACGTCCAATTTCAATTAATTTTTTAACATCAAGCATAAAAAAGGCTCCCACATTTGTTGAAACATAAGATATTTTGTGAGGATATTCAGAAATTTTGTAACCTATATACCTCTGTATCCCATTGAAATATATATCCATAAAACCTGAAACATCACTTATATCCTTTTTATTTTCCTTAAGATTAATACATTGCACCGAAATTACTCTTTTATTCTTATCAAAAAATTTTACCATCTCATCAATACATTCATAATTCGTTATTATATAATCATTGTTCATGAGAACCAAAAAGTCATACTTCTTCTCTTTAAATATTTTTTCAATAGCTAAATTGAAACCTCCAACAAAGCCATAATTCTTCTTATGTAAAATTAATTTCACATCAAATCTCTCTACAACATCTCTGCTTTTATCTGTAGAAGCATTATCTATTAAGTAAACATCTACAGGATATTTAACATTTTTAGCACTTTCAACACATCTTAAAAAGTAACTACCCAATCTTTCAAAACCATTATAATTTAAAATTAGAATAGCAACCTTTTTCATTTGATTCTTATTATAACTTTAAAATTTTTACCTCCTTTATATTTTAAAAGCCTTGCGCAAAATAATTCTGCTAACTTTTTGCTAAATAAAAATACTCCTATTACAGGATCGTTATTCCTATAGTATATAGTGCCAATTAATCTATTGAAAGTTTGTTGATATATCTTAATATGATTAGATAAATTAGATATCCAATAAGGAATGAAGCCTGTGTAATAATAATGATTACTGTTTGACTTTACTAAAGCTTTAGCATACCTGTCTTTTACTTTTATATAATGCTTTTCAGTTTTTCTTGGATATCTTATTTCAACATATAGTATTTCATTAAATATTTCAACCTTTTCAATCGCTAAAGTAAATTTCAAAGTTTTAAACTCAACCACAAAATGTATGAAGTACATAGACTTCATTTGACGAAATTGATCAAAAAATCTGTGCCGAAATATTTAAATGGAAACAATTTTGAAACAGTAACATCAAATTTAAACAATAGCTTTAATATATTTTTATCCTTTATTTTTGATTTTTGATGAGGCAAAAGAATACCTAATCCTCTTACTTCTCTAACATTAAAGTTCTTAAATATCTTTATAAATTCGATTGGATGATAACATTGATAATTGAATTTCTTATATATGCCGAATCTTTTCCTAGGCTTAAAAGTTAAGAAGTCATACAAACACCATCTATTAATTACTATGGGTATGAATGATGCACCCTTCTTTAATAATCTGTATAAAGCGTAATTAACTGCATATATATTTGGTTCGCTATTCAAAGGCCCGAAAAAAGAATATGCTCCATCAAGGCTTTCTTCTCCATAAATTTTAATCAAGCTAGAAATATTAGAAATAGGCATCTGATAGATTTCTACATTTTTTATATTAAGGATTTCTAGCTTTCTTTTTAATTTGGAAAGCATTCCTTCTGAAATATCAACACCTATAACTTTTACTCCTCTCATTGCTAAAGGAATCGCTTCCAAACCTGTACCGCAGCCTAAATCAAGAACAACATCACCTTTTTTAAATTGCGAAAATAGATAGTCTAAAGCTTCCAAGTACAAATAATAAAAATTCTTATTTGATAAAACGTCCTTGTCATAAATTTTTGAAACTTCATCATAGGATTCCTTAACTGAAGTGTAATCAAACACGATAAAGAAATGTTAGAGCTTCTAAATATTTTTAAATTTTTAAATGCTTGAAAGTCGGAAACGGAAGTTACGGCATTTTCAGATTCCAAGACTTCATTGGAATCATTAATACTAATAGAAGTATTTTGTCTAAATGTACAGCATGTAATACTCCGTTTTCTCTATCTTACCTGTTATAGAATCTACTTTAAGACCTAGAGTTTCAAGGGTATCGATACCTATTACTGGTATAGCTTTCTCAAAAGCTAATATTCTTAGCGGGCCCTTTCTACCTTCAATCTCACCCTCAGCAATGAATACTTTAGCTCTTACAACTCTACCATCACCAAGCTTAAGATCAACTGTAAAGGGTGTTTCTAGGAAGTTTTTTTCAGCAACATCAAGGGGCATAACGCTGACTTCCTCCCCGCCTTAAAAGGCGAGGGTTCCCCTCAATTGATTCGGAGCTACATCTCGCATTTGAGGGGCAGTCGAGAGGCTCAGAGAACCCCTCCCATTTAAATTCATTATTGCAATAATATCTCTATTATTTTCATAACCGCAAGAACATTTAAACCATCTATATGATACTTCTTTCATTTTGTTATTACACTTAGGACATTTTGTTGAAGAATAGGCAGCATAAACATAATTAATTAGCAAACCATGCTTTTCTGCTTGCCAATCGATCCAGTATTGAATCTTTCTATACTGCATTAAATAAAGCTTATTCCTAAACTTTTTATGAAGTTTCTTAACACTCTTAATCATATACTTTAACTTCTCCAATATAATTACATTAGCATTCATTTTGATAGCTTCTTCAACAATTCTTTTACCTACTTTTCTAGCAAAATCTTCAGCAATATTTTTTGCTTTTATGTGAAAAGCCGTTATTCTTCTTTTAATGTTTTTATTTTCTTTCCATCTTTTTGGATATTTTCTTTGTAGATTCTCTGCTAATAATTTATAATGATGAATTTCATTAATTCTAGTATTAATTTTAACATAATTATTTTCATCTTTACCAACTGTTATGTTCTGCATATTTATATCAACAGCTATACTATCTTTAGGCTCAATTTTTTGCATAAGCTTTTGAAAGGTTATTTTAAGAAATGCTTTTCCATTATTAAATACTAGCCTTGCTTCCTTCATTTCCCAAGATAAATAATCTTTATAATTTCTAGGATATCCTAGAATTTTGAATTCTCCAATTTTTAATATTTTAACAAGCATTTTCTCAAAATTAACAGTATATGATAACCTTGGTGTTAACCAAACAGTTGGCTTAAATATTCTAGGAAATCTTCCTTTATTAGGATTATTATACCAGCCTTTGTATATTGATAATGCATTTCTATAACAGTCTTCAGCTATTTTAGAAGAAAGATTAAAACTTTTGAGTATATTATATAATGCTTTATGTGTAATGCTTAAAATATTCCTTTTATTTGGATTGATCCTTTTCTCTTTCAACCAATACAGAACATATCTTAAAGCTTCTAAATAGTTTTTTGCAAAGACTAGGAGGGAGTTTGTTAAAGCGATATTCATCGAAACAGTTGCTCTTATCGCATCAATCCTCCTAGTCATTGATTAATTTTAGAAAAAGAAAGCATTTAAATCTTACATCCCCGCCTTGAAGGGCGAGGCTTTCATTTAATATAAATGAAGCTCCTGTATCAACAAGAATTCTTTCAAACCCTATCTCGTCTTTTCCTCTAAATCTAGCCTTTACAAACAAATGTCTCATAGCTAG
>JAVVGB010000091.1:0-4758 GCA_032249315.1 Thermoproteota archaeon | reverse complement strand
CATCTCTATATGATTTAGGAGTTCTCCATCTCATATATGAGATAAGAGCTTCACTCACATCTATCGTTGCCTCAATTGCAACTTGTAAATTCCTTTCGCAAGCATCTATTAAATTTTCATCGTTTATAAATCTTTCCGAATCTATAGCAGATATTTCTCTAAGCCTTCTTATTGCTCTCCAAAATCTATCAATTCTAGCTTTAACTCCTGGTGGCGGCATCCCTTATTTCTTTAACAGTTCTTTCGTAAAATTTATTAAAAACATATTCAAAATCCAAATATTCATCTATTGCGTTTACATGATCATCCATATATTCATTATAGTCTTTACAAAAAAGCAATATTCCATTTGAATAAATTTCATATTTAATTATTGTATCGCATATGTTTAAAGGAATAACATCCACATCAATGTTTAGTTTAATACTCAACTTCGACATAATTCTTAAAGTTTTATTTAAATAATCATCGTCTTTTTTAAATTTTACAGCTATATCTATGTCGCTATATTCTTTAAATGTTCCACGAGCTAGGGAGCCGAAAAGTAAAGCATATACACATTCCTCACCTTCACATACTTCTATTATAGCATTTCTTATTTCATCTATGCTAAGCACATGTTATTAATTTTCAAGAAAGCTAATATACTTTATCTAATTCATTATGCGGTAATATTTCTTTGGAACTTTGATTATAGCATACGCTCCAGAGCTTACAAAAACTTTTGATGGCCCGCTGAGGGCCATCTAGTATAGCTTAATCCTGAATAAATGAACACCTAACTTTAATCATAAAACTTTTTAACGTAGACTTTATTGATTAAAGATAAAAGAATTATTTTGAAATGAATTTTATGTAACAAATAACTTTCCAACTTTTAATTTTTATTTCGGTACTACTTTTTTATATACCTTATCAAAATTCCTTATCTCTCCTTTTACGGTTAATAAGAAATCTACAGTAATACCAAAAAGTTCTTCATTCTTTTTAAGATATGGATAAATTAATTTCCAATCTTCAATACTAAGTTTAACATATTTTCCACCGTGTAATTGGTTTTCATCCAACATATTATAGGGATCTCTTATATATATCGCTCCTCCTGATGATAATGAAAATAGATTGCTTCCAGGATAAGGCTCCTCTAATTCAACAATTTCACCTTCATCATTGATCGTTAATCCATTTAATATAACAAATCCTCCACCTTTTAATGGATCTCCAGCCATAAAACTTTCTGCAAGATAATCTAAACATGTTCCATTAATAACAACCTTTGGACTTCCAACAGAATTTATCAAAGGTCTTCCTGCAGCACTTCCTAAAACATATACTTCTCCTCCTTTAGAACCATACATAAAGGCATGTCCCACATCTCCATATATTACGAGTTTTCCGCTTTTTATAATTTGGGCAACTTGGTCTTGTGCTGAACCATGAACATAAATTTCTCCTCCATCTAATCCGCTTGCTAAATAATCTCCTGGATCACCATATACATCGATCCTTAATTCCTGTGAATTTGGTCCTAAACCGCAGCCTATAAATCTTTGTCCTCTAGTATTGAAAACAATTATTCGCCTACAACCTAATTTATAAGATTTAACTATAAATCTTGCCAAAGAATCTTCTCCTTCTGAAGGAAAATCTTTAGCGTTTATTATTAATATTTTATTTTTAAAAAATAAGTTGTTCCTTTTATCAAAATCTACATAAACAAATCTTTCATCTTTTGAATTAAATTCCTTTATTAAATATTCCATTAAAATTGTATTAATTGAACTTCTTTTCTTATTGCCATGATTATAGGGTAAATCGTATAAATATGTAAGGAATTGAATGTAATCTGGCTTATCTAAAAATCCTTTAATATTTTCTAACATTAATAATAATTCATCAAAGCTCATTTCCTTCATTTTAGAAATAACTTCTTTTGCTAAAATTAAAGGATCTCTTGTTTTAAATTCTTGTTTTTCAAGTGTTAAAGAAGCACCGTTAAATTCATAATAATGTTTTTGTGTTTCCTTAATTTTAACAATTTGACCAAATTTGTTTGTACAATAAAGTTCATTGTTTGAATAATCTACGACATATATAAAAGCTCCTCCATCGGTATGCGAGCCACCTCTTGCTACCCAGTATTTATCTGCATATAAAGTTGGTATTATGTTTTCTTCATAAAGAGCTCTTAGAAATGCATTTATTGCTTGTCTTTCAGACGCAATAATTCCTATTTTAATTTTATCTTCAAATAATGCAAATACCTGAGGTCTTAGCATCGATGTATCCGTTATTCCCATTAACTGGAATTGTTTTTTATAAGGATCATGTCCAGCAATAATGAAAAACCAAGGGCCATCTGGAGAAGCTGTTATATGTGAAACCTGTATTTCTTTATAAATTTCCCTTTTATCTTTTGGTAACATGTAAAAATCTCTTTCAGAAGTAGGTGCCATAGCTTCTATTAAATATTCTAGGTCATATTCATAAACTCTATACCATAGATCGAATAAAAGCAATGCTACTTCTGTATCAGTTAAAAATAATGGATAATAATTCCTTTCAGATAAATACTCAACAATTGGATGATAATTAGAAAAATCTCCATTATGAACTAAAGCATGATGTACAGCTGCAAAGGGATGGGCTCCTCCAGGATGCCATACTTTACCTTTTGTAGGATATCTATGATGGCCTATCCAAACATTCGCTTTAAAATTTTCAAGTTTATAATATCTTATTACATCATCACCGTATCCTACGATTTTTAAAACTATCATGTTTTTCCCACAAGATAAAACAAAGGCCTTTTTCTCTCCTAAAGATGAATAATATTTTTTATTTAGAATAAATGAAGTTTGCCAAACATACTCATCTTCAGCTTTATTAATATTATAATCTTCTAAATTGTTTTCTTCAATGAACTTTTTTAATTTGTTTTCTTTTACTCTTATAAAATATCTATAAACTTCTGGAGGTTTGACTTCAAGATCTATGCTTCTATAATCGTTTATTCTATCTATTTTATACTTTTCAAAAACATCAAAATTCTCAAATATTATCTCCTTTTCTATTTCATCGATATAATTTTCATCTAAAACAGCTACTTGAAAAATATAACAATCATTAAGAATATCCTTGGAAACTTTCATTTGCTCATGATCTAATCCAACAGCTGCAATTCCACCTCCTTTTTTGTTTCCTCTATTTTTCATTTGTTTTAAAGCTTGAAAAAAGAATCTTCCTTCAATAGGTATCGAAGAAGCTACACCAATTACTCCACAACCTCCTTCTGTTTCTATTTTATTATAAGGTAAAGATAAGTTGTTTAAAATTTTTGAACGTGAAGCAATTATTTTTTCAGCATAGCTTTTTAATATACTCATTTAATAAACAAAAATGAAATTTCCTTTTATATATTTTTTTATGCGAAAATTTACATTATGTTTTAAATTTTTCTAATATGATAACACTGTTAATTTTAAAATTAACAAAAAAAGATTTATAACGGCGTTATATGATGTAATATTATGCTTGGGCAATTCGTAATAACATTACGTGAAGGTTTTGAAGCAGGTTTAATTATTGGCATTATGATAGCATACCTTATAAGAACGAATAGAAATAATTTAGTTAAATTTGTATTTTCAGGTAGCTATTTAGCTATAATTTTAGGAATAATAATAGGTGCGGCTGTGTTTTTAATTTATGGCACTCTTTCTCGTAGTTTTCAGTTATTATTTGAGGCATTAGCTGCGTATTTAGCAGTAGCAGTATTAACAACCGTAATACTTTGGATGATTACTAAAGGTAAAACGATTAAAAAAGAAATAGAAAGTAAAATAGAAATTTCAATAACTAAAGGTACAATGTTGGCTTTAGCATCCTTTGCTTTTGTTGTTGTGTTCAGAGAAGCTTTAGAGACTGTATTATTTTTAACTCCTTTCATTCTTATTGCTTTTCAAGATACAGTAATTGGAACCATTTTAGGAATTTTGTTCGCATTATTTTTATCCTATGGAATTTTTATATTGGGAATGAAAATAAATATAAGAAGATTCTTTTATTTTACAAGCATTATTATCATTCTACTTGCAGGAGGTTTGGCTGGATATGGTACACATGAACTAATAGAATATTTAGAAGATTCCAATGTACAATTGGGATTTTGGGCTGAAAAAGCTTATGACCTTAAAATAAGTAAAGATGATCTGCTACATCATAAAAATGTTATAGGTTCAATATTTGCTGTAATGTTTGGTTATTCAGTAAGCATGGAATGGTTAAGATTAATTGTGCATCTAACTTATCTTTCAATATTCATTCCTGTAACAATTATTATGTATAGGAGAGCTTAAAGGTTTTTTACTCTTGAAAAATTTCCAATTACAGGTTAATTACTCATTTGTTTTCTTGGCTTATCTTAAGATATTATGCCTTTGTTTAAGATTTATTGAATGATGTAATTACAAAGTTCTATTTGGTGTCTTAAAGCTTAAGTCAGCGATCGTCTTGTTTCTGATTAAGCATAAGAAAAATATTACTCTTGCAAAATTTACAAGTGAAACATTGTTTGGGCTTTGTAATTTTTACAAAAATTTAAAGCATAATCTCCTTATTACCTTTTATCTTTAAAAGGAACAAAAGTTAATTCTACATAGGTTATGAATATTGAGGACTTATTTAAAAAATTAAATTATGAGGTGTATATTAGGAATCAAGTAAAAGGAATAAGTGGCGTAACACATGAGCTTGATT
>JAVVGB010000090.1:0-4767 GCA_032249315.1 Thermoproteota archaeon | reverse complement strand
AAGAATTAATAACTTCTTTAAATTTAAATGAATATATAAAACTATATGATTGGATAGATCATGAGGACTTAAAATATCTTTATACAATTTCAAAACTGGTAGTTTATCCTTCAATTTATGAAGGTGTTGGTTTTCCTGTAATAGAAGCAATAAGATATGGAAAACCTGTTCTTATAAGCGCTAATACTGCAATGGGAGAGATCGTTAACGAACCAGAATTAACTATTCAAGAACCATTTAATCCTAACGCATGGGCAAAATCAATATACCAACTCTTAAATGATGAACATTTATATTTAAAATTAAGCAAAAAGATGGAAGAAAGATCCAAAATATTCTCAATTGAAAACATGATCTCACAGCATTTAAAATTATATCGAGAAGTAGCATTGCATGATTAAAGTCTTATTCGTAACAAAATTTCCGCCAGAAAAAGACGGTGTTGGTGACTATAGCTTCGAGCTAGTTCAATATCTGAGAAAATATTGCGATGTAGGAGTTTTAACTTACAAAAATGGACATAACGATGAAAATGTATATAGAGTTTTAGATAGAAATAAACTAATTTTTTATGATGTTCAAAAATATATTAAATTTCTTTGTAAAGAAAAAGGATACAATGTTGTTCATTTTCAAACAGCTTCTTTTACTTTTCCTAGAAACTTTTATCTTTTTCCTTTATTAATTAAAGAAAAATTAGTTAGCACAATTCATGAGGTATTAACATTAAGACAATTTCATTATTTACCTTTTGTTTTGAATGTTTACATGAGATCAAATATCATAATTACATTATCAAAGGAAATTGCTAAGCTATTAATTAGCTATTATAAAATAAAACCAGAAAAAATTAGAGTAATGTATCATGGAGCAGATATTATTCGTTTTAACCCAAATGTAGATTCAAAACCTTTTAGATCTTTGTTTAATTTAGAAGATAATTTTGTAATAATGATATTTGGCTTTATAGGACCAGGAAAAGGTCATGATTTATTAATAAAAGCTTTCTTGAGAATATCTAATAAAATGCCTGATGCAAAATTAGTAATTGCAGGAAGCACCAAAAATTTAAATTATTTAGAATATTTAAAGAAAATTACATCAAAAAAGAAAGAAAAAATTATATTTACTGATTATATTCCTTATGAAATGCTACCAGCTTGTTTAGCTTCCGCTGATATATTTGTTTTACCTTACCTTGGAGGGATGCATCCTAGTGGACCACTGCATAGAGCTCTAGCAACAGGGAAAGCAATAATAACTAGCGATACTCCAGTGATAAAAGAAATAATTAAAGATGGTTATAATGGAATTTTAATTAAACCAGGAAGTATCGATGAGCTTGCAAATGCAATGCTAAGATTATATGAAGACGATGAATTAAGAAAAAAGCTTGCTATTAATGCTAGAAGATTCGCAGAACAATTTCTAGATTGGGATAAAATAGCTAAACAAACAGTTGAAATCTATGAAGAAGTTTTAAAATAGTGTCTCGATTAAAAGTAAAAACAAAATAGCTGAATTTAAAAAATAAATAATTAAAGAAAATCGTCTCCTCTTCAAATAATTAATATAATTAATTAACTAATTTAAAATTATGAAAGCTGCCTTTTTAAATGAAATAAAAAAACCTTTAATAGTTAAGGAGACAGATGTGCCTAAACCAGGTCCTTTCGAAGTAATAATTGAACAAGAATTCACAGGTATATGCTACAGAGATATTTTAACTTATGAAGGTTGGTTTCCAAGAGTAAAATTACCCATAATACCTGGACATGAAATTGCTGGAAAGATAATCGAAGTAGGAGAAAACGTTCATGAGTTTAAAGTAGGAGACAAAGTAGCATCTTTAATATATATTCCCTGCGGTCAATGTAAAAATTGCAAATTAGGATTAGAGAATTTATGCAGAAATAAACTTACTTATGGAGAAGATGTTAACGGCGGCTATTCTAAATATGTGAAAGTGCATGTTAATAGTTTAGTTAAAATACCTAGAAAAGTTAATATAGAAAACGGTGTAATCGCTGCATGTTTAACTGGAATGCTTATTCATGCTTTAAAATATAGAGCTAAAGTTAAAAAAGATAATTGGGTTTTAGTAACAGGTGCAGGAGGAGGAGTTGGAATACATGCTATACAAATAGCTAAAGCATTGGAAGCAAAAGTTATAGCAGTAACAAGTTCAGAATGGAAAGTTAATAAAATTAAAGAAGTCAATGCTGACCACATAATAGTAGCTAAAAATGGTTTTAGCGAAGAAGTTAAAAAATTAACAGATGGTGAAGGTGTAGATGTTGTAGTAGAAGCTGTAGGCCAACCTACTTTTGAACAAAGTTTGAGAAGTGTTAAATGGGGTGGCAATGTGGTGCTTATAGGAAACGTCAATCCACAACCAGTTCAAGTTAGTCTTGGACCTTTAATATTAAGAGAAGTTGGAATATTAGGAAGTTTAAGTTCAAGAAAAAAAGAAGTTACCGAAGCATTGAGATTAGCTTCAAAAGGTAAAATAAAACCAATAATAGATTCTATAATAAATTTAGAAGAAATAAATGAAGCATATAACAAATTAAAAAATAAGGGAGCAATTGGAAGAATATTTATTAAGTTAAGCTAATGAAAAGAATACTAGTATTAGGAGCAGGAGGTTCCGCTGGAATAAATTTTATTAAATCTTTAAGAATTTCTCCTGAGAAGTTTTACATTGTAGCTACAGATATAAATAAATATCATTTAGAACTTGTTCAAGCTGATAAAACTTATTTAGTAGAAAAAGCAACAAGTCCAAATTACATTGAAACAATCAACAAAATAATAGAAAAGGAAAACATAGATTTTGTTCATGCTCAGCCAGACATTGAAGTTTTTGTTTTATCTAAAAACAGAGATAAAATTAAAGCTAGAACTTTTTTACCCAAGCATGAAACAATAGAAATATGTCAAGATAAAATTAAAACGAATAAATTACTAGAGAAAAAAGGGATACCTGTAGCTAAAACTTACATGATAGAAAATAAGGAAGACATTAAAAAATATTATGAAGAGTTAAAAGATAAAGAAGGAAAGGTTTGGATTAGAGCTAGAAGAGGGGCAGGATCCAAAGCTTCTTTACCAGCATATAATCCATTTCAAATAGAAGCATGGATAGATTATTGGAAGCATAAAGAAGGTCTTGATTTAAGAGATTTTATGATTTGTGAATTTCTACCAGGAGAAGAATATGCCTTTCAAAGTTTATGGAAAAATGGGGAGCTTATAGTTTCTCAAGCCAGAAAAAGATTGGAATATCTTTTTGGAAATATAACACCGAGTGGTCAAACTTCAACTCCTTCTGTAGCAGTGACAGTACATAACGAGGAAGTTAACAAGATTGCTACTGAAGCAATAAAAGCTATAGATGAAAAACCAAATGGTATTTTTTGCGTTGATATGAAATGCAATAAAGAAGGAATACCTTGTATTACAGAAATAAATGCGGGCAGATTTTTTACAACAAACGACTTTTATTCCCATTTAGGCTGTAATATGCCTTGGATTTACATTAAGTTAGCTTTTAATGAAAAAATACCTCCAGTTAAAAAATATAATGCTGTAGAAGAAGGTTATTATTGGATCAGATTACCAGATGCAGGTCCTGTGCTTGTAAAAGAAGGAGAATTTAAAAGTATAAAACCATAATATATATGGAAAAAATCAAAATACCTTTTCTTGATCTAAGATCAGAATATCTCTTTTTAAAAAAAGAAATAGATAAAGCCTTAGAAGAAGTGCTTCTTAGCGGCCGCTTTATTTTAGGTCCAAATGTGGAAGCATTTGAGAAAGAATTTGCTAGCTATATAGGATGTAAATATGCCATAGGTGTAGCTTCTGGAACTGATGCTTTAGTCTTAGCTTTGCATTGTTTAAATTTACCTAAAGGAAGTGAAGTTATATTGCAATCTTTTACTTTCATAGCTGTAGCTGATAGTGTAGTAAGAAATGGACTTAAACCAGTTTTTTGTGATATTGATAAACGAAGTTATAATTTGGATGTTAAGAAAATTAAAGAAGCAATAAATGAAAAAACTAAAGCAATAATAGTTAACCATATGTATGGTCTCCCAGCGGAGATGGAAGAAATTATTGAAATAGCTGAATCAAAAGGTCTATGGGTTATAGAAGATTGTAGTCATGCTCATGGTGCATTATATAAAAATAAAAAAGTAGGAAACTTTGGGCATATAGCATGTTTTAGTCTCTATCCAGCAAAAATCCTTGGAGCATATGGTGATGGCGGAATTATTACCACAAATATTGAAGAGTTTAACGAAAAATTAAGAATGTTAAGAAATTATGGACAAAAGGTTAAGTATTACCATGAAATGGTAGGTTACAATAGCAGATTAGATGAAATACAAGCTGCAATATTAAGAGTAAAGTTAAAGTATTTAGATGATTTTATAAAAGCAAGAAGAAAAATAGCTAAAATTTACCGAGAAACATTAACAAATAATGTAGTTCTTCAAGAAGAACCTGACCATGTAGTCCACTCCTATGGTTATTTTGTTATAGCTACAAAAAGAAGAGATGAGCTTCATGATTATTTAAATAAGAAAGGCATTGAAACTATAATTCATTATCCTTTACCTATACATTTACAAAAATCTTACAAAGACTTTTCTACATATAATTTGCCTAATACTGAAGAAGCTTGCAAAACTGTATTATCTTTACCTATTCATCCTTTTCTTAAAGAAGAAGAAGTTAATTATATAGTAAATAGTATTA
>JAVVGB010000089.1:0-4908 GCA_032249315.1 Thermoproteota archaeon | reverse complement strand
CTATGCTTCTTGAACCTGTGGTATAAATTACACCTTTTTCTTCATAAACAGAAGCGTAAAATAACTTACATCCTTTTTCGATTATTTTCTTTTCATCTATTTGAATTGGTTGGTTTTTTAAAGGATTTGAAGGATAACCTTCAGGAACTAAATAAACACAAACGGATGCCATTTTTTCAAAATCCACATCGTCCCATCCTAAATTAGAGTCTATAATTCTTAAACAAATGTTTAAAAAGTTAGATCTAAGTAAAGAAAGAACATTCATAGCTTCAGGATCTCCAAATCTTACATTGTATTCAACGATTTTTGGCCCATCTCTTGTTATCATAAACTGTCCATAAAGAATTCCTTTATATTCCACTCCTTCTTCCTTTTTTAAAGCCTCAACTGTTTCCTTCATAATATTATAAGCTTTTTCTTGCATATCCTTGGTTATAAATGGTAACAAATGATCCTTTTGTGATATTGATCCCATTCCTCCAGTATTTTCTCCTTTATCATCATCATAAGCTCTTTTATGATCATGAACCAAAGGCATAGGAATTAATCTTTTACCATCTACAAAGCATTGCAAAACAAATTCTTCTCCTTCCATTCTTTCTTCTATTACAACTTTTTTATGTTGAGGTAGAATCTTTGAGCAATATTCTATTGCTTCGTTTTCGTTAAAAATATGTTCTCCTAAGACTTTAACACCCTTTCCTCCAGTTAATCCATCTGGTTTAACAACGTAATCTTTAATTTCTGCTATAGCATTCTTTGCTTCCTCTAGGGTTGTAACAATTTTAAATTTAGGATATGCTTTTATATCATGGTTTTTTAACAATTCTCTAGCGTAAGATTTGCTACCTTCAATTTTTGCTACAGATTTAAAAGGAGAAACACAAGGAATATTATATTTTTCTAGAACATCTGCAACTCCAGCTACAATAGGAGCTTCCGGGCCGCATATAGCAAAATCTACCCTTTCATGCATAGCAAAATTGGCTATCTCTTCTAAGTTTAACAAATTTCCTATTTTATTTTTTTCTGATATTCTTGCAATTCCAGGATTTCTTATGGAAGAATAAGAGTATATTTTAGCCCCACTGTTAAACAAGGCTAAAGCTATTGCATTTTCCCTTCCTCCATCACCAATTACTAAGGCTTTAATCATAGTATTTGTGCAACGTCTACCTCCCAATATCTTTGTTGAATTTTCTTATCCTTTAACATATTAGCAAGCCTTTGAGCTAAAGGTGTAGGATATATTCCTGTTAAACAAGATAAACAAAGTCTTTCTCCCATTCCTGTAGCTCTTATTAATCCTTCTAATGTTTGGTAACATAACCTATCAGCACCTATTTCTTTAGCTATTTCTTCAACTTTTTTATCTGAAGCTATCAATTCTCCATGTATAGCGATATCAATTCCATAAAAACAAGGTGAAATTATTGGAGGACAAGTTATCCAGACTTCAACTTTTTTTGCTCCTGCTTTCCTAATTATTTCTATTATATTTTTTATAGTTGTTCCTCTTACAATGCTATCATCTATTAATAATACTTTTTTATCTTTAATTAGTGGTTTAATTGGATTTAATTTTAATTTTACTGTTTTCTCTCTCTCTTTTTGAGAAGGCATTATAAAAGTCCTACCTATATATCTGTTTTTTATTAGACCTTCAACTACAGGTATTCCTGTTTCTCTAGAGATTGCTTCTGCAGCAGGTCTTGAAGTATCAGGTATTGGAACTATAATATCAGCATCAGTTTTATATGTTCTTGCTAATTCTTGACCAAGTCTATATCTTATTTCATAAACTGATTTACCTTCATAAATGCTATCTGGTCTAGAAAAGTAAACTAATTCAAACATACAAAAATGCTGTTGATTATTTTGAATAATTTTCTTTCTTTCAATTTTTTCTCCATCTATTATTATTAACTCTCCAGGGTTGACTGTTTGGATTTCATTGAAATCGTTAATATCAGCTGCGACTGTTTCTGAAGCTAAAAGCACATCTCCGTTTTTATTAAAGGATATTATTAAAGGTCTAAAACCTATAGGATCTCTAAAGGCTATTACTTGTCCTTCATTCGTTATCATAACTGCAGAATATGCTCCTTCAACTTCTTCCATTATTTTCTTTACTGCTTCTTCAATATCCTTGCTTTCCTTTATTGCAAAGAATACTAATGCGGTTAATAGCTCACCATCTCCATTTCCTACAAATTTGTAGCCTTTTTCTTTAACTTTTTTCCTTAATTCAATTAAGTTTACTATATTTCCATTAAAAGCTAATGCTAATTCGAAATTTCTCTCTTTAATTAAAAAAGGTTGGGCATCTTCTATCGTAGATTTACCTGTTGTAGAATATCTTACATGTGCTATCCCTAATTTACTTCTTAATTCATTAAGAACATTTTCGTTAAAACATTGAGTAACTAAACCCATGTATTTTTTAATAATCAAACTATTATTAACTAAAGTTGAAATTCCGCATGATTCTTGTCCTCTATGTTGTAAAGCAATAAGTGCTTGATATAATATGAAAGGAGCATTAAATGTATCTTTTAAATAAGTTGCAGCTATACCGCAATTTTCTTTAATCATATTTTTCTATTAAACTATAATTTAAACTATTAATTTTCACTTGAAATGAGACTTTTGCTAAAACTCTCATTTGAAATTGGATTTAAATTAAAACTAGCTTTCTTCCTTTATATCTTACAAATACACCATATTCATCTACAACTTTACCAACAATTTGAGCCTTTATTTTATGTTTTTCCGCTATGTCAATTACATCATGTGCATATTCTTTAGGAGTTATAACACACATTCCTATTCCACAGTTAAACGTTCTGTACATTTCTGTAGCAGAAATGTCTCCTTCCTTCATTATAAGTTTAAATATTGGAGGCATTGGTGGCATGTTATCCAGCATAAAGCCAAAATTTTTAAATTTTGATAATCTTAATAGCTTTGTAAAAGCCCCTCCTGTTATATGTGCAATTCCATGAATTTCACATTTTTCCTTTGCTTCCAATATAGGTTTAACATAAATTCTTGTTGCTCTTAATAGTTCTTCTCCTAATATGCTTTCAAAACCTTCTACTTTTTCAGTTAAGCTATATCTTTCCAAAAGTATTTTTCTTGCTAAAGTATAACCATTGCTATGAATACCGCTACTTTCTAATCCTACTATAACATCTCCTTTTTTAATTGCAGAACCATCTATCAAATCTTCTTTTCTTAAATAACCAAATGTTATACCAACGAGATCAAAACCATAATTAGTTCTTGCACCTTTTATTATTTCAGGCATCATAGCTGTTTCTCCTCCTATTACATAAACATTACTTTCTTCAGCTGCTTTGCTTATTCCATGTACGATTTCGTTAATTAGTTTTTTATTGTATTTTTCTATTACAAGATAATCCATAAATGCTACAGGTTTTGCACCTATGCAAATTATATCATTTACTCCCATTGCAACACAATCGTATCCTATAGTTTCATAGTAATTCATTTTCTGCGCTATTAGAATCTTTGTTCCTACACCGTCTACATGAAAAGCAAAATAATGATCGCCAAACTCCAAAACTCCAGCATAATGTCCGATTCCTAAAACTGGTTTAAAGTCTGCTTCTTTTTTTTCTTTTATATCATAAGCTTTTTTAAAATGTTCATGTATTCTTCTTAACGCTGATATATCAACTCCTGCTTCTTTATATGTCTTAGGAACTTTTTTCATCCAATATTATTAATGAAAAAAGACAATAATAAGACTGATTTTATGGTAAAGATTCATTGAATGTTACAAATAAATTTAAAATTATTTTATTCTTTAGTATTATAATAAAAAAGGAAACAAAGTGAAAATTTATATTTTAGATTTTATTATAATTTTAAGCCTGTAATTTTTTCATAAGCATAAATATATCTTTGTTTAACTTCTTCTATTAACCATTCTGGTAGATTAGGAGGATTAGGAATTGGCGATCCTTTCTTTCTCGATTCTTCCAATGCATTACGATAACCTATTTTTATTAACCAATCTCTTATAGGTTGCTTATCATAACTCTCTTGTGGTTTTCCTTCTTCATATTTTTCGATAGGCCATAACCTAAACTCATCTGGACCTATCGAGTCTGCCAATAAAATATTTCCTTCTTCATCCTTTCCAAACTCAAATTTTATATCAGCAAGTATAAATCCTGATTCATAAGCTTTATTATACATTTTTTCATATAATTCTATGCATACTTTTCTTAAGTATTCATATTCTTCTTCTTTAAGCCAATTCCTTCTTAATACTTCTTCTTTTGATATTGGCACATCTTTTTCTTCATATTTTGTTGTAGTTTCAAAGAATGGCTTTTTTAGTTTTTTTGCAAGTATTGTTTCTTCATCAAGAGAAATTTCTTTTTTTAATAATCTTTCATATAGAGAGCCATAGATATAACCTCTGACAATAAATTCTAAAGGTATCATGTTTAGTTTCTTTACGTATAAAATATTTGGCTCTTCATAATCTATCATATGGTTGGGAAATTTTAGAAAATTAAACCAAAATACTGCAAATTTTAACAGAACTTTGCCTTTAAGAGGAATTGTGGAAGGCAAAACAACATCAAATGCTGATACTCTATCGGTAAAAACAAAAGCTAAAGTTTTTTCATCAACCTTATAAATATCTTTAACCTTTCCTCTTTTAATTAGTTCCCATTTCATATAATTTAGACATATTCTGTTAAAATAAAACTTTTGAAAATAGCTTTAAAGCCCCTAAAGTTTTAATCTGATTTAAAAAATCAATAGTCAAGGTTAATTTTGTTTTAAATAAAAACATTAAATTCATAATTATAATTTAGTTTTAATATGGTTAAATATGCATAATTTAAGAAAGTTTGCTTTATT
>JAVVGB010000088.1:0-5030 GCA_032249315.1 Thermoproteota archaeon | reverse complement strand
TAGAATGCCACTAATATCATTCTTATGCCAAGAGCTAAATTTTTAAATATAAACTAAGCGTGGCTATCTTCTTCTTCGATAACAAAAATCATTATTCGTCAATTTATAATTTTGCTGTTAAAATTTATAAATTGGCAAATGCTTTAATAAAATAAAAAATGATAGAAAAGATTACCCAAATAGATAAATTTGGCAGAATAGTTATTCCTGCGGAATGGAGGAGAAATTTAGGCAAAAGAATAATATTGATTAAACTTAGCGATGATGAAATTTTAATAAGATCAATAAAAAAGCGTGGCAAGTTAACTGATTTTGTGGACTCAATTGAAATTGATGTGGAAAATTTTGAAGATACGCATTCTTTAAGAAATAAAATATATGGTTAGATTTCTAGATTCCTCTGTTTTCCTTCATGCTTATTTAAAGCCAAAAAGGGAGCTTAATGATGCAGAGAAGGAAATAAAGAAAAAAGCAATAAATATACTTGAAAATATTGAAAGAGGAGAAGAAGTTGTTACTTCTACTGTTCATATTTCAGAGGTTCTTAACATAATTGAAGCAAGATTGGGTTTAGATGCGGCAATTCGCTTACTGGAAGATCTTCTTGCAATGGAAAACATAAGAATAGAAAAAGTTGACAAAAAAGATTATGAAGAAGCTTTGGTTTTATCTTCACGATATAAAATAAGTCCAAACGATGCTATTGCATGTGTGATATCATTGAGGATGAATATAAGCGAAGTATATAGTTTTGATAAACATTTTGACAGCGTTCCCTTTATAAAAAGAATTACCAACATAAATTATGTTAACAATAAAGAATAAAATGACTTCCGTAATACCCCTTTTACTCTTTTAATATTTGCTTAATCTTTTTAATCTCATCCCATATTGCAGACATATACTTTATTAAAGTAATCATCCTATCTCCTAGTTCCTCAGCAATTGTTCCATATTTTATTTCGAAATACTTGAATTCTCCAGTAGCTATACCCAGATCTTTAATTTGAATATCTTCAACTTTAATAAGTCCTTCGTTTATGTTTATTTGATCAATAAATCTTTTTACTATTTCTTCATGTGTTTCGCATATTATTCTAACACTTCCATCCTTCACATTTTCAACGAAACCTACAATTCCTGATTTCCTTGCAACTTCTTCAACATAATCTCTATATCCAACTTTCTGAACATTACCTTTGACTATTATATCAAATCTTTTCACAGTTTCATTAATAATAAAAATATTAAAGAATTAAAGAATTTTCTTTTTGATGGAAGATTCTCTTGAAGCAATAAACAAGGAAATAATTAATTGTAGAAAATGTCCAAGGTTAATTTCATATATTCAAAAGGTAGCAAAGGAGAAAAAGAGAGCTTATAGAAATTGGGAATATTGGGGTAAGCCTGTTCCCAGCTTCGGGGATCCTAATGCTAAAATACTTATAATAGGTTTAGCTCCTGCAGCACATGGAGCCAACAGAACAGGCAGAATGTTTACTGGAGATGCTTCAGGAAAATGGTTATATAAAGCTCTATATGAAGTAGGTTTATCAAATAAGGAAGAAAGTATAAGTAAGGATGATGACTTAAAATTAAATCATGTTTATATAACTGCTACAGTTCATTGTGCTCCTCCAAAAAATAAACCAAACAGAGATGAAATAGAAAATTGTTCTTACTTTTTAAAAAGAGAAATTGATATTTTGAAAAATGTAAAAGTCTACGTTTTATTGGGCCGCATAGCTTTTGATAATTTTAAAAGATTAACAAAATTGAAAGGAAAATTCGCTCATGGAAAAATATTAAAATATGAAGATAAGTGGGTTATATGTAGCTATCATCCAAGTGCTCAAAATACTCTTACAGGAAGGCTAAAGTGGGATGATTGGATCAAAATATTTAAAACAGCTAAAGAACTTGCTTTTTTAGAGAATTAAAGAATTCAAAATATTAAACTTTCTGATTTAGAATGTATAGAGCTTTTGCAACAATTTTTTAATAGCTATTTGAATAAATATGCTTTTTCAATTCAGAAATCTATTAATCGATATAATATTCCCGATCAGTTAGTATTCGATAAAAATACATGATCAAATTTTTTAAGTTATCAGCCAAAAAATATAATATAATAGTATAAATTCACCTTTTGATAGTCAATAAATTTCATGAAAGTTTGCACAATCTTTTATCTGTCAGATAAGGGTTTATCACTTATGTACCAGAATAGAAACATCCATATTGCTGGACTAACTAGTATGGTTCTCTGCTCATAAATAATAACATCGTCATTAAACGAACACAATGGCGTCTGAAACGTTATTGGAAATGTTATGTTAGTCGGCATACTTGTTATGTAAATATATTTGTTTTTAGTATAAGATATATCATAATAATAAGCCTGATGGAATAGCTCATATTCCGCTTTAATTTCATAGTTCGATTTAACAGTTACAGTTGCAGAAATTAAAGAAACATTCCCTCCTATTTCTGCTTCAAAAGATACCACATAACTTATAGTATATTGCTCGTAATAAATTGTCATAGATTTTGCATAAACTTCGGAATACCTAGGATAAGTTGAATTATCTAATTCGACTCTACTAGCACCTATTGTTAAAGGATCACCTTTGTGTTCTGAGAATATACCGCCGAAATCTGCTACTATAGCAGGATTTTGTCTTACATCTACATAGGTAAAGTGTGTGAAATGATTCCATTCATAATTAAACCATTTTAATTTTATATGCCAAAGTTCGTAAACTAAAGGCAACCATCGTAACGCAACATAGCTTGCCTTGTTACTTCCAGTCCAAAATCCCACTCCTATACCAAAAGATTTTTCAAGACCCCAAGATTTCTTGGTTTCAACGGAAAATCCTATACCTGCAGACGCTTCTGAACTTACATCCATTCCTACTTCAAAAGTTCCTTTATAAGATGCTAATTTAGTAAATACTTGACTATTTTCAATAGCATGAACTTCAGCAAGATATAAATTTTGAAGATGTCCCAGAACCTTATAAACTTTTCTCTCTGCTTTATAACAAACCCAGAAAATGCAACCATGTTGAAATGCTGAAATAAAGTTTATGTTAGAGTTACTGAAATGATTATGCATGTTCGTGAAATCACTTTTGCTTCCTTGATAGTCCCACGGAAATATTAAGTAAAGATTAATAGTGTGCTCATCTATGAAGACCTTGATATCATATCTCATTAATAACTCCTTGATTTTTAAATTAATTTTAATATTATCTGTAGCACTCTTTCCTAACATAGCATTAAACTCAGCTTCGTTTAATCTACGATAATATTCATTTGAAGATATGCCAGCCTTAGTCCAATTAGTATATACAGTAAAAGCAAGACCATTCCAGAACTTCTTTATGGTAGTATTTCTTATACCGTCATTTTCTGTTATTGCAACATTTAATTCGGATATTCCGTAAATGAATATATCAAAAGAGTAATCCGTTCGAGGTTCTTTGATGTAAAATTCTACATGCGCTGTTGCTTTATTGTTAAAAGCGTTACCTTTAGCTTGCCATACTCCTAAGAATTCTAAACCTGTGCTATTAGTTGTAAATAAAATAACAGTAGCATTAAAGGCCGGTTCAAAGTCATAATAATAAGGATGATTTTTACCTTTATTAACTATATATACATTTATATCAAACCACCATCGTATTCCTTTATTCTTCTCATGGTTGGAAATATCAATTTCGTTAATATTTATTGAATTATTATCAAATGTAGTAGAAGATGTGGAATTTGTTGAAGTATTATTATTTTTCTCAATATTAAAAATTAAAATTAAACCCGAATAAATTATAACAAATATTAATAATAATGTGATAAACAGCTTATTAACAACTTTATAATTCGAAAATTTTTTATAACCATTCATATATCATTATTTATTTTTCTAATATATTAATCTTACATTCTAACAAAATTAAGTAACCCATATATAGAAAATATTTAAAGTTCAAATTATGCAATTCCCGAACATGCAAAAATACTTATGGTAACACAAATACATGATCATGTAAGATATTTTAAAACAGCTAAAGAATTTTTTAGAAAAAATAATTTTCAATTTGTCTTCAACTACTTTGCGAAAAATGTTATTAAGGTGGCGGAGGCATAACAGCAAATTGTTGTTCTGAAGCCTTCTCAGGTTTCCAAGTTAAGGCTAATATTCCTCCTACAAGACTCATCACAATGCCTAAAAGAATAACTGTAGGTGTTAAAAAGAATAATAATAGCAAAAGACCTGTAGTAAATAAAAAGAGTATTGAAAGTATTGAAAACACAAGAACTAGTATTCCTCCTGCCAGCACCCTTCCTTTTTCACTAGAGTTTAATATTATAGCACCTATTATGATAACAATTGCACAAATTAAGTTTGGTAGAGAAAACATTATCATAAATGTAATTAAATAATCCAATATTGATGAGCTTCCTTCTTCACCGAAGATTGTGTAAGAAATTCCTCCTAAAATTCCAAACATATACGGTATAAAAATTATTGAAATAATTATTGAAATAATTGCTCCAATTAATGAAATAATTCCTCCTGTTAAAGATAGAGCAAATGCAATAGCTGGTTTTTCCTTAGCTTCCATAATTTTATTATATTTATGGAAAATAAATATTTTATAAATTCTTCCTTTTATTTTTAAACTTTCAAAAATATTTATTATATTAGAAAAATTACTATCTTATAAGAATAATATCCTTTAATCCTCCTATTATTCGCGATAAGATGGTTCTATATTGTATAAAGAAAAAGTATTCAAGATTAAAGCATTCAATTTAAGCATTTTTTAATAAGATTTTCATTTATAATCATAGCATTATTAGAAGCGGTAATTTTTTATATGATATTTACTCTAACTCTAAAGGACAAGGCTACTAAGCTAGTATTTTCAAAATTTTCGTAGGATCAGACAAAGCGAGTTCAGGTAATCTTTTTCCTTCCTTTATTTTCTTAATTAAATTCATAGGTTCAGCTTCTAATACCG
>JAVVGB010000087.1:0-5033 GCA_032249315.1 Thermoproteota archaeon | reverse complement strand
GTTATTAGTCCTTTTTTAAGCAAACTTTTTGCCAATTTTTTCTTTTTTGCTAACAATTTATTGAAATAAGTAGATCTCTTTCTAAACTCTGGAAAGGTAACATGCATGAGAAAAAGTAATTCATCTTTAGATAGTTTATCATAAAGTTCTCTGATCATTTTCATCGCTGCAAGAAGTTCTTTAAATTGTGGATCTTCGCTATTTTCTTTAACAATTTGCTCATAAATTTTCTTTCCTTTTTCAGTAAGAGTATATCGCCCGCGTTTATCAACAGAAAAAGCATTTACATAGTAAGCGGGTTTCTCTATTAATTCACTTATCTCAGATGAAAAGCGTTTTTTATGATGCTTTTTAAATTTTAAAAACCTTGAAGACTTAGGATATGCCTTAGATAAAATGAACAATTCTTTCTGCAAATGTTCACGTGAAGGAATTGGTTTATCAACAACTCCGAGAAGGTAAAATCATATATCTCTCGATTATCTCAAACTCATTAAGCTCTTTTTGCATATTCTTATAATTTTAAGATTTTAAGATATTTAAAGGTTTAATAGTCATAATGATAGTAAAAATTTTCTCAATTTTTCTATAAAGTTTTTAACATCTTTTATAGCACTTCTTACAGCTTCTTCGGGAAACCAATTCTCATAGAAGTTTTGATGGAGTGAGGTAGCTAAGAACCAGAATTTCATGATTTCTCTATCGTCTTTCTCTTTACTTAATTCTGCAACATACTTGTGTAACTCTCCATGACTTCTAAGCTCTTTTCCTTCTTTTGCAGCTAAAGCCTTAACAATCTGAGTTGCAGCTCCCCAAGCTTTTTCTGATGCTTGAACTAAATCTTTTTTCGTTAAGAATTCTTCCGCATTCCTTAAATATTTTTCTGAAAGCTTTAAATGAATTTCAGCTTTTGTTTCAGGATCAAGAGGTTCATTAAGAAATTTTGATAAAGCTTCTATTATTAATTCTTCTTCAGAAACTCCAGTTCTTTCTACTTCTTCCTTTAATTTTTTCTCAATCTTTTTAGGTAATACTAAAGATATCACTTCTTTAAAAAATATTTTAAATTTTATAAAAATATGTTGGTATGAGATTTAAGCTTAATGGATTTGCAATCTATTTTTAAAACTATAGAACAATAATTCCTATTAATCCTTTATGGTAAGGATGATATTTTAAATAATCTTTATAAAAAATAATAAAATATTATAATTTACGCAAACTATTATTATTTATGCCAACCATCAGTATAAGAATAGACGAAGAGTTAAAGAAAAAGATGGAGGAGTTAAGCCATGTGAGCTGCTCCACGACTAAAGTCGGGAGCTTCCAGCGTTTAGAGTAGGGTTTACCCCTATCTCTTCATTTGCTGGTTCGGGAGGCTCACAGCTTCCCCATCCCATACCTCTCGTTAAGGTATGGGCTATTTTTCTGCATTCTTGGGCAACATGCCTGCATTTATTAAAAATGTATTTTATCTAATATTTAAGCTTTTACATCCCCGCCCTAAAGGGCGAGGTTTTCATTTGTATATAAATTGGAGTGAAGTGATAAGGAAGAAAATAGAGGAGGTTATAGAAGATGAAACGAAAAGAAAGAAGGGAGGAAAGGATTATAAAAGAATATTAGAAGCTTCTTTAAAATCTTACGAATTCTTCTTAAAATACGGTGGAAAAAAGTCTGAAGAAAGCATAAGAGAATGGCGTGATAGAAATTGGTAGTAGGTATGTCTCATTTTTAAGTCCTTTAGTTCTAGAAAGTTATGTACTTGCCTCTTCTCGTTAGAACTAAAATAGATTACGGGAAAATCTTTCAATAGGCTGAAAGCTTACCACTTATGGCATGATGAGAAGGTGTAAATGTTTTTAAGATTAGACGGCGATCTTTTCAGCCTAATCAATGTCTTCATATGATTTAGTAAAAGCATTCAGAGTTGCTATATTGAAATGAAGGTTTCTTTAATTAAATTATGAGGAAATTCTAGCTATAAGACTATTATCAAATGAGATATGTAGCCTCTAAGTTAGATGATTATGAAATACTCTGAAAAAGGTTTCTTATTTTTCTTTTTAGAAAGGAGGTTAACTTTTTGAATAAAAGAGTATAAGAAAAGTGTTAGATTATAGATATAGTATAATTTAAATTAGTATAATTATAATTATACAAAGTTACTTCAAAAAAAAATTGGAAGCTATAAAAGAATGTCTAGGAAGTAATAATTTTGAATTTTAATCATTTATAGAAAAGGACAAGAAGATAACTTAATATTGGGAGTTTTTAAAAACATAATATGATTATTTCTTTTATAAAGCTGCCTAAAGAAGCTAAAGAAATATTGAAAGAATATGAAGTAAAAGATGAGAACATTAGTGATGAAGATTTAGAAAAAGCTAAGATCATTATTGCTCTTCCTAGAGATATTAACGAAAGCATAATTTCCAAAGCTAAGAATCTTGAAGCAATACAAACAATATCAGCAGGTGTTGATGGTTTGCCTTTTCATATTTTGCCTAAAAATGTTAAAGTATTTTCCAATGCCGGTGCTTTTAATATTCCTGTAGCTGAGCATGCATGGGCTTTAATACTTGCTTCAGCAAAAATGGTTGGAAGAAAGAAACCTTACAAAACTTATTTGCTAACAAACAAAACTTTGCTTGTGTTAGGTGCAGGAGAAATAGGTAGCGAAATAGCAAGAATTGGAAAATTTGCTTTCAATATGTATGTAATAGGAGTATCCAGATCATTTAAATATCCTCAATATTTCGATGAAAGATATAACATAGATAAACTCACTGAAGTTATACCTAGAGCAAATGTTATTGTTAATGCCCTCCCTTTAAACAAGTATACATTAAAAATATTGAATTATGATTTGCTAAAGCATGTTGCTAAAGAGTGTATTATTGTTAATATTGGAAGAGGAGATACGATAGATGAAGAAGGAATTTATAGACTTC
Source organism: Thermoproteota archaeon (assembly GCA_032249315.1). Taxonomy (GTDB): domain Archaea; phylum Thermoproteota; class Thermoprotei; order Gearchaeales; family Gearchaeaceae; genus SCGC-AAA471-B05. The sequence goes on along the minus strand of JAVVGB010000087.1, from coordinate 2,076 downwards.
TAAAAGAAAGACCTGATGTAAGATTTGCAACAGACGTATTTTGGATTAAGAATGACTATGAGGATTTTGAATCAAAGCTTTGGGATCTTGAGAATTTCACAGGCACCCCTCATATAGCTGGTGGAGGAGGAAATGAGGAAGTGTTGATGAATGCAATAATTAAAGCTGCTAAAAACGTCAAAATGTATTTAGAAAGAAGAGAAGCTAAAAATTTAGTGAGAATTGAAGATTATATTTTTACATCGCAACCCTAAATGACAGGCCCCAATCTATTAAAATGTTATTATTAAGAAATTCAGAGATGCTTCTTTTAACTTAAACAAGAACTTTATAAGACTTAAGAAAAGTTTTCTGTGTTGCTTTATTTAATAAGATTTCTTTTAGAGTCTAATTTTGACCTGCAATTCATTGAAGTTTTCTTAAAGCCATAAATGGTAAAACTTTGAGCTGAAGGCTTTTCACAAATGCGATATGTAGTTATGGATTGATGTGGGAACAATGAATCATTCTAAAAAAGAAATTCTCAACTTCCAATTAGAGAGATTCAGCTTTTTGAATAACGAAAAGTACTTATAAGTAAGGTTCAAACATAATCTTAAATAGTATAATTTAAATTAGTATAATTATGATTATACAAAATTACTTCAAAAATAGGGAAAAAGAATTAGAAATTATAAGAGAATATCTAACTAGCAATAAATTCGAACTTTTGATTATTTATGGAAGGAGAAGGATAGGAAAGACTGAGTTGGTATTGGAAGCTACTAAAAACGTGAAAAGAATATATTATCTTGCTACTACCGAAAAGAACCTAGAAAGATTCTATTCATTATGCTCAAAATACTTTCCTGAAATCTCAAAACTAAAAATGGATTGGGAGGTTTTGTTTGATTATTTGAAAGACAAAGTTGATGTAATCATTATTGATGAATTCCAGAATTTGATCGAAGAAGATAAAAATATCATAAGCATCTTCCAATCAATAGTTGATTTAATATTGAAGAATTCCAAAGTAAAATTGTTCTTAATTGGATCTTCCGTATCTATGATAACTTCTCATATTCTTAGTTACAAAAGTCCTTTATATGGAAGAAGAACAGGCTCTATGGAAATAGGACCAATTTCCTTTTTTGACCTTAAAAAATTCTTTCCTAATTTTAATGTTGAACAACTCATAGAAATTTTTGGTTTCGCAGATGGAATTCCATTCTATTTAGTAAAAATAAACAAGGAATTTTGGACATGGCTTGAAGAGGAGCTAAAGAGAAAAGATACTTTTTTGAAGGATGAGGTAGATTTTATAATGAAATATGAATTTGAAGATACAAGCACTTACAAGTTAATTTTAGAAGCTATAGCTTTTGGGAAAACTAAGATTAATGAAATAAAGGATTATATAGGAGTAAAAAGAACGGATATAACTCCTTATTTGAAAAACTTGATTGAGGTTAAAATGGTAAAGAGGCTTGTTCCTATTACTGAAAAAGAGAAATCAAGATATGGAAGATATTACATTTCTGATAATTTCCTTAAGTTCTGGTTTAGATATATCTATGAAAATTTGAGTTCGATTGAAGAAGGCATCTTTGATGTTAATACAATAAAACAAAACTATAATGTTTATCTTGGAGAGGTCTTTGAAGAAGTTTGTAGACAATTTTTGATAAGAAATAGAGAGAAAATTTTTCCATTCACAAAAATAGGTAAATGGTGGTATAAGGATAAAGAAATAGATATTGTTGCCTTTAATGAACAATCAAGGGAAATCCTTTTTTGTGAATGTAAATGGAAAGAGGAAGTTGATGCTAAAGAAATTTTGCAAGAACTAGAAGAAAAAGCCCAATACGTTGATTGGAATAAAAATGAAAGAAAGGAATACTATGTTATCTTTGCGAAGAGCTTTAAAAATAAAGCGGATGATAAAAATGTCTTTCATTTTGGGCTGAAAGATATAGAGGAGTGTCTAAATAGTTAATTGTACTGAAAGCTCCTACTTTATTAAGATAAACTTAATTGTTTGATATATTGCTTTAAGAATATACCATGCTAAAAGCAATAAATCAATAACAACTATAA
>JAVVGB010000086.1:0-5138 GCA_032249315.1 Thermoproteota archaeon | reverse complement strand
GTGATCCAAGAAAACCTGAAGAATTGGGAAAATTGGTTATGGCATGTAAAGGTTGCTATGATGGAGCATTAGGTTATGAGACTCCTTTTGTTTCAGGAAAAGATAGTCTATATAATGAGTACATTGAAAATGGTAAATCTTATTCTATTCCTCCTACATTAGTAATAACTGCTATCGGTATAATACCTGATGTTAGAAAATCTGTTACAATGGATTTCAAAAGAAGTGGAAATTATATTTACATATTAGGTTATACTCAAGATGAGATGGGCGGTTCGTTGTATTATGAAATGTATGGAATAAAGGATACAAATGTTCCTGTTCCTAATATCAAATTAGCTAATTCTATTTTTGAAAAATTAACAAAAGCTATAGATAGAGGCTTAGTTAAATCTTGCCATGACTGCTCTGAAGGAGGTTTAGCTGTAGCATTGGCAGAAATGTGTATAGGAGGATATTTGGGAGCTGAAATAAATTTAAGCAAAGTACCTACAAATTTAAAAAAGGATTATAAGATTCTTTTTTCTGAAAGCAATTCAAGATTTATAGTGGAAGTAGCTCAGGGTTATGAAAAAGAATTTGAACATATTATTCAAGGAATACCTTATTCAAAAATAGGTATTGTAAGAAGTGATAAATCCTTGATAATTAAAGGTTTGAATAATAAAAACATTATAGAGCTTCCTTTAAACGATATAATTAAAGCATGGAAAGAACCATTAAGTTTTTAGTATGAGAGTAAAAGCTCTAGTTATAAGGGCTGAAGGAACAAACTGTGATTTGGAAACAGTCGAAGCTTTAAAAGTAGCTGGAGCAGAAGTAACTTTAGCTCACATAAATGAATTATTAAAAAAGAAAGTGAATTTGGAAAATTTTCAATTATGTGTAATTCCAGGAGGGTTTTCTTATGGGGATAATATTTCTGCCGGAAAAATATTAGCTAATGTAATAAAAAGTTATTTAAAAAATGATTTTAAGAAATTTATCGATGAAGAAAAGCCTCTGATAGGAATTTGTAATGGTTTTCAAGTGCTATTAAAGACTGGATTTTTACCTTTTTCAAATGAAGGTAAACAATTAGCTTCTCTTACAATAAATGATTCGGGATTGTTTATTGATAAGTGGGTCTATTTAAGACATGTAAATAAAAGAAAGTGTGTTTTAACAAAATATTCTAATAACGTAATATATCTTCCAATAAATCATGCAGAAGGGAAATTTGTAGCAGAAGATAAAATTATAAAAAAACTTTTTGATGAAGATCAAATAGTTTATCAATATTCTCATGCTGATGGTAAAATAGATGAAAAAGCAAATCCCAATGGTTCTAAATATAATATCGCAGCAATATGTAATGAATATGGAAATGTTTTTGGAATAATGCCTCATCCTGAAAAATTCATTCATAAATACATGCATCCATGTTGGACTAGATTTCCTAATTTGAAAGAAGAAGGAGATGGACTTTTTATTTTTAAAAATGCTGTAAATTACGCTAAAAAGTTTATTAATAAATGAAAATCTCGCCCTAAAGGGTGGCAGCTCATATGAGTAGGTATCATTTTAAGATATGCTGAACTTCTCCCGTTCTTAAAAGATTGACGATCACATTTTCGATGCAACTAATCGGATTTCCATTCACTCGTAATTATGTTTAGCATCTGAAATGCTTTTGGTAATTCAGGGAATTATCCTATAAAAGTATAAGTTTGCATTTTGAATAGGCTTTATAGATAATGAAAGTTTGGAATTGGTGACAACGAAGTTTGTTGATATTCATAATAGATTTTTTCCTAATTGACAAAAAATTAAAACTTATCTCCGACTGGCAAATCCAGTGGAAAAATGAACTTTTCTTTTACGCCTGGTATAAAAAGAAAAACATTTAAATTTTAGTAAAAAGATTATATAAAACCCTCATGTCGTCCTCATCAATCGATGAGTTAATAAAAAAGCTCTCACGACAATCAAGAATATTTAAAAATTATGATAGTTTAAGGCCTGATTACATTCCAGATGAATTACCCCATAGAGACAAAGAAATATACAAGATCGCTGAAGTTTTATTTGCTCCATTATTAAAAGGAGCAAGACCTTCAAATATTTTTATCTATGGTTATCCTGGAACTGGAAAAACAGCTACAACAAAACATGTTTTAAAGTTAATGAAGGAAAAACTTGTTCCAAAGTTACCTATTCCTGTTAATAGTTTTATAATTAACTGTAAAATAGATGATACTAATTACCGCGTTTTAAAGGCTCTTAATGAATTTTTAAACCTCAGAACACCTCATACTGGTTTGGCAGTTTCTGAATTATATCAAAGAATTGTAAGAGAATTAAAAAGAAGAAACGAATTTTTCATATTTGTTCTTGATGAAATAGACCACTTAGTCAAAAAAAGCGGAGATGAAATACTTTATAAATTGACAAGAATAAATTCAGAACCAATATCTGCAAAGGTTTCTTTAATAGGAATAACTAACGATCTCCACTTTAAGGAATATTTAGACCCTAGAGTTAAAAGTAGTTTAGGAGAAGAAGAAATTGTCTTTACTCCTTATAACGCAGAACAACTTAAAGACATTTTAATGGCTAGGGCAAAGATAGCTTTATATGAAGAATGTATAGGTCCTGGAGTTATTGAATTAGCTGCTTCATTAGCTGCAAAAGAACATGGGGATGTTAGAAGAGCTTTGGATCTTCTTAGAGTTGCTGGAGAATTGGCTGAAAGAGAAGATTCTCTTAAAATTTTAGAATCGCATGTTAAGAAGGCTTTATCTATAATAGAAAGAGATAAAATCTATGAAGTAATAAACTCTTTGCCTATTCATTCAAAATTAGTTTTATATGCTATTTACTTGCTGCAAAATAAACTTTTAAGGGATTGTATTACAGGCGAAGTATATGATGAATATTATAGATTATGCAGAGAATTTGGTTATGAACCTTTAACTGCAAGACGCATTAGTGATATAATCAATGAATTAGATGCAGGAGGATTGATCAGAACTGTTTTAACAAGTAAAGGAAGATATGGAAGAACAAAATATATCTCTTTAAGAGTAACTCAAGGAGATTTATTAAATGCATTGAATGCTGATGAAAGATTCCATAAATTAATTTATGGTTCTCCTAGCAATAGATGATTGCGGTTTTACACCTAATTTTAAATTTTTAAAAGAAAAACCCTACGTTCCATTAATTGCTCTTTATTTTAAAAATAATAATATAATTGACATAAAAGTTAAGAAAATAAAAATTGATGGATTGGATGCTACTGAAAAATTAATAGAAATATTAAATGAAAGAAAAGCTGAATTAATTCTTTCTGAAGGTATAACCTTTGGAGGATTTAATATAATAGACTTTGTTGAAATATATGAAAAATTAAAGATACCATCACTTATAGTATTAGAAAAGTTACCAAACATGCAAGAAGTATTTGATGCATTAATTAAACATTTTCCAGATTATAAAATAAGAATTGGAATAATTAATAAATTACCTCCTGTAAAAAGTTATAAAGATATATTTTTTGAAGCTATAGGAATAAGTGAAGAAGAAGCAATTAAAATAATAAATAAAACAAGAATCTTTAGTAAACTACCAGAACCTTTAAGAATTGCCCATATATTAGGTTATGCTATCTATAAATTAAAGACGAGCGAATTTTCTTCTTAATTAGACCTAGAAATAAAGAGCGTTTAATTTTAGGTCCTTCATATTTATTACATACACTACTATATCTTCATTTTTGTTGTATTTTACCCATGAAGAATTTGAAACAACTAGACATTGTTTATACATAAACGATGTAGGAATATCAAAATGTCCAAAAATAAATAAATCAGGTTTTTCTGTTATTATAAAGGGATCATAACCAATTGGTAATAATCCGTTTATTCTTAAATTGGGTACAAGATTTCTTCTTTTAAATATATGTTTTATGGTAAGTTCGATTGTTCTTTCACTATTAAAAGTTTGTAACATATATTTTCTTGCTATATTCTCAAAGTAAAAACCATGTGTAAGTAAAATTTTCCTGTTTCCTATATAAATGAGATTGGGATCTGTAAGAATTTTTATATTTTTAATTTCATATAAGGGCTGTGCAATATCTTTACCGAGCTCAGATAAAGGTATTGAAGGAATTATCACATCTCTTTCTCCGGGAATTATTATTATTTCGATGTCTTTCCTTATTTTATCTAAAATTTTAGCTATAGCTATATATTCTTCTTCAATTTCATCAACTAATCCATAATATTTACTTTCAAAAGAAACCCCTTCTATTAAGTCGCCACATATTATTAGATATTTTATTTTTTTGGCCATCTCTTTATAATCTTCGAATTGACCATTTAGGAAATCTATAAATTTCAAAAAATCTTCCTCCAAAAAGTTTTCATTACCATATCTTATATCGGAAGTTGTTGCGATTAATATATCTTCTCCCTCTTCGCTTTTTACAGTAAATTCAAGTTCCGGATAAATTATATTCTCTGCTAAAATATAACTTCCTGCTTTACTTTTACGAACTTTACCTTCTACAAGTATTATATCGTCTTCCTCTATTTTTTCTATTTCTTTTAGCTTAGAATGCGGAATTATAACTCTAACACTTCCGAATAAATCTTCTATTTCGACAACCAACGAATCGAATCTTCCTTCTTCTACACTAAAAACCATTCCCAACACTGAAACGCTTTGATTCTCAGGACATTTTTCTATATGTGCTAAGTCTATAGTAGGTCTTTTATTATGTATTTTTTCAATCAATTTTCTAGTTTTTAATAATCTATCCTGAATTATACCTAAATATCCACTGGTAGAAGGTTCTATTTCTTCATACTTTTCTGTAACTAATGTTGTCTTTACTTCATTCTTAAATTTTAAAGAAAATCGATTTTTTATAATTTTTTCAGCTATTTCTTTAGTTATTATTTCTCTCCTGCTAGTTAATTCTTCTATAATGTTATTTAAAAAATCTATCGACTTTTTTTCTTGATTTAAAAAATTATAAATATAATCAATTGCATCAGCTGTTATTAAAATCTTTTTATTTTTAAAAAATTCAACCAATTTTTCCTTACTCAACATAATTAAAGATATATCTTGCCCATTCTACTTGTATT
>JAVVGB010000085.1:0-5187 GCA_032249315.1 Thermoproteota archaeon | reverse complement strand
TAATTTTGTAAAGCTTTGCCTTACCTATTTTTCTTGAAACTTTAACAATTCCATATTTCTCTATATCTGCAAAGTATTTATAGAATGTCCTTTTACTCATGCATAATGCTTCTATTACTTCCTTTTTTGTGAAATCAAATAGAGGATTGTCCATGAAAAAATCTATTATTCTTAACTTTGGAGAATTCCAAGAGTTTTATTAGGAGAGACTGATGTTTTTCTTTGTATAAAAATCTTCTGGCATATTTATAATTCTATTAGACTTCCTTCATTATACCAAGCATACCATTCGAGCCATTTATTATTTATCACATGAAACTCAAACGGGTCTGAAAAGCCCTTCTCATGTAATTGAGAAAGAACATAGCTTGCTTTCTTTTCTGTAACTATCAAAATATCTATATCGCTTGAATAAGTCCAATTTCCTTTAGCTACTGAACCAAAGAGGAACACTCTTGCATTTTCATCAATTTGTTTAACTATCTTCTTAATTTCTACTAAATACTTAATTTAAATTATCAAAGATTTCTCTCCTTCTTAACGCTTCCTTAGCTTCTCTCAATTTTACTAATTATATTTTCTACAGCATTTAATAATTTTTCAACTTCTTCTTTTGTATATTTTCTAGTGAAATACCTTGCCATAATGTATGCGTCAGTTAAGCTTCCTAACTCAACTGCATATTCAGATATTATTCTTTGAATTGTTTCATCTTTTTTAATCTCATATAAAAATTCTAGCAATTCAATTAAATCATAAGTATGAGGAAACCTAGCACCGTTTTTTAAAATTTCAGCCTTTAAATAAAGTTGCAATCCTTGTTCTAAGTTAAAAGCTGCCAAATCATAATCTCCTTTCTCAATGTTATATTTTGCTATATCAAGAAATCTTTTAGATCTTTTCATAAAAATTTCAATTACTTCTTTTGTTACCATATTCTTCTAATAAAACTATACTTTAAAAAATCTTTAAATGATAAATTTGGTAAAATAGTTATATAACTAAGAAATTATATGCGAAAAAATATTCATTGTAATTTATAAAAATTAAGAAGAAATTTATTAATTTATAGGCTGTTTCGATAAGCGAGGATGATGTAATTAAATCATTTTTTATTCATATATTTAATGTCTTAAAAATCAAATAAAAAAGGATTTCGTAAAGAATAAATAATACTTTAAAGATATTCTTACAATAATGTTGACATTAGAGATATTCCATGCACTTTTCTTATCATGGTTAAGGTTAGCGATTGGTTTAGCAATTTCAGTTTTCATCTCTTTCTTTTTAGGAATTCTGGCTGGTATCAATAAAACTGCTGAAAAAATAATTATTCCGATTGTAGACATATTACAATCAATTCCGATACTTGGATTCTTTCCTGTCGCTGTATATTTCTTTGTTTATTTCGTACCTTATCTTGGTCTTGAATTGGCTGCTATTTTTCTTATAATAACGAGCCAAGTATGGAATTTAATTTTTGCAGTTTATGAATCTGTCAGGTCAATACCTGCATATATTATTGAAGTAGCAGAACTATCTAATTTAAACATATTCCAAAAAATATACAAGATTTATATTCCAAACTCATGGCCTAGGGTAATAGGTAATTTTCCTATATCTTGGGCTATAGGGCTTTATTTCTTGTCTTCTTCAGAAATAATCAGTCTTGGAACAACTTCATATCAACTTTTAGGAATAGGTTCGTTGATTTTTAAGCTATTCGAGATGAATGATTTCAACGACTTATTTATTTCTTTCATTTTTCTTATTCTAGCTATTATAGCAACGCATATTCTATTTTTCAGACCTCTTGATGAGTGGTCAAAGAAGTTTAAATATCAATTTGTAGGAGAGGAGGAAAAAATTAGAAGGCCTTGGTTTATAAGCGCATTCATTAGAACAACTAGACCTTTAAGTTCCCTTGCCACAAGAACAATTATTCCTAGAATCCCAATATCACCTTTCATTAAAAAGCAAAACTTAGAACCAACTTACACATTAGTGGTTAAGGAAATTAAAAATAGTTATTTTAAAAATAAAACTTTATATCATATTACAAAAATAATCAAATACATCTTTTTTATTTCATTTATAGCACTATTAATATATTTTATATATCTCTTTTATTATCCAATTAGTCAAGTATTTAGTTTATTACTTCAAACCTCACTATTAGTCAATTTACTTTTAGCTACAGGATATTCAGCTCTAAGAATACTAATATCTGTAATATTGATGATGCCTATAATCTTTTTAGGAATTTTTATTGCTGTTAATAAAAAAGCCAAGAGATTTTTACTTCCTATAATACTAATAATAGCTTCAATACCCGCTCCTCTTTTCATACCTTTAATGATTCTTATCCTTGGGCCTTCCATTAATATTATTTCTATACTTGTAATAATTTCAGGTTCGATGTGGTACATTTTTTACAATGTGTATTCAGCTATAAGTTCTATTCCTTTAGAGATTAAAGAAGTCGTTTTTCTTTCAAATCTTTCACGCTTTCAGAAGTTTTCAAAATTTTATTTTCCTGCAATGCTGCCTGGTTTGATAACTGGATCGATAACAGCTGTAGGCGGAGCGTGGAATGCATTAATTGTAGCTGAATGGATACAAATAGGTAACAATACATATTATGTATATGGACTTGGAGCCATTATAGATGAAGCTGCAAGTACAGGAAATTTAAATTTGCTTTATGCTGCATTAATCTTTATGGTATTTGTCGTTGTTTTGCTTGATAGGACTCTTTGGAAAAAGCTTTACGATTATGCTACTAGTAAATTCAGGTACGAAAGATGAATATGGAAGAAAAATTGAAGGAAATCAAGTTAAATAAACCTATTTTAACAGTTAGAAATTTGCATTTCCATATAATAGGAAAATCATCAAATTTCGAAATAATTAAAGATATAAGCTTTGATGTATATGAAAAAGAAATTTTAGCAATAGCAGGTCCTAGTGGATGTGGAAAAAGCACTTTATTAAGATTAATTGCTGGTTTGATTCGTCCTTCTGCCGGTCAAATAATTTTAAAAGAGAAGCCTTTGAGTGGACCGACACCTAAGATTAGCATGATATTTCAACAGTTTGCTTTGTTACCTTGGCTTACAGCTTTAGAAAACGTTGAATTGCCCGCTTTAAACTTGATTAAAGATAAAGAAATAAGAAGAAAAAAGGCATTAGCTCTTCTTGAACTAGTAGGTTTAGCAGGTTTTGAAAATTCATATCCAAGAGAATTAAGTGGAGGAATGCAACAAAGGGTTGCTATAGCAAGAGCTTTGATGACAGATCCAGAGATATTGTTAATGGATGAACCTTTCTCTAATCTAGATCAATTAACAGCAAGCATTCTTAGATCTGAAATTTTAAGCATATTATTCAATCCAAGTGTATCTTTGAAATCTATCATCTTTGTTAGTCATAATATAGAGGAAATAGTGGAATTAGCAGATAGGGTAATAATTTTATCAAAAAGACCTGCTACCAAAGTTAAGGAAATAATTATTGATATGCCTAAACCTAGGAGTATGAGAAATCCTAAGTTTATAAGCTATGTAGATACAATTTACAGTTATCTTACTTGATCTTAAAGTACTTTTTATTTAATTTAAAAGATTGATCTTCACTTGAATAAACTACAAGTTCAGAAAAAACTCCCCATTCTAGAATTGTCTGAGTTAATCTTTCTATAAAACCATATTCGTTAACTTCGCTATAACCTAATTTCTCCAATTCTTTTGCTATATCTTCTGCTTTAACTTCTTCAGCTTCTTTTAGTAGAGAAATCATTGCTTTGAAAGGTTCGTATTCTTTTATTTTTTCTCTCAAAATTTGTTTTTTCATTGAAGTAGAAACTTTCATGAATCTCTCTCCTTGTGGAGTTAAAATCACATCACCTCCATGTATGGTTGCAAAGCCAAGCATTTCTATTACTTCTAGCAAATGTAATAGTTCTCCTGCTTCTAGATCAAAATGATTTGCTAATGCAAATATATCAGCGTGCTTATTAAAAACCTCGTTTAATGCTTTAATCAGTCCTAGGATACTTTCTATTTTAATACCTAATGGGAAAAGTATTCTTTTTTCATTTCTTGAATCTTCAACTTTTCTTTCCATTTTCGAAATAAAATTTTCTATATATATATATTAAAGGTAACATGATTTATAAACTTAATTATCTTTCCATAGTAAAAAGTTACAGTTTATCAGGCTGGTGAATTTTTGATGTAAATGTTGTTCTTTTTAGCTTTAATTTAAAAATAATAATTAGGTTCAATAATAATAAAGCATGGAATTACCTAAGCCTGGTGTTTATGATAAAAATACTTTAAATGTTCTTGATTTAATTAAAGGATTTCTAAAATTATCTAGTAACGGAGAAAGTGGTGCTGTTTTATTTTTTGTAGGCATTGCAAGGAGAACAGGTAAAAAAGAAATAAACGTTAAGTATATCGAAATGGAAAGTTATGTTGAACATGCTAATAATGTTATTTCAAAAATATGCGAAGAAGTAAAAAGAAAGTATTCGTTAAATGATGTTTATATTTGGCATTTTATAGGAAAGTTTGAATTGGGAGAACCTCTTGTTATAGTAGCTGTTTCTGCTCCGCATAGAGAAGAAGCATTGAATGGGTTGAAGGAAGCTATTGAAAGATATAAAAGAGAGCCTGCATTATTCAAGAAGGAAGTATATGAAGATATGAGCAGTTTATGGATCGAAGGAGCATGATCAAAATTATTAATTCTAAATATATTTCGTTTTTTATTTTATAATTATGTATGACGTAAGTTGGAAGTATGATACTTTAAGGGAAGCTTCCGCTCAAGCAAAAATTCTCTTATCTAAAGAAAGTATTCAAGCTATAAAGGAAGGAAAAGTTCCCAAAGGTGATGTGCTTTCTGTAGCTAGAACTGCTGGAATAATTGCTGCAAAAAGAACTGGAGAAATAATACCTTTATGTCATAATATTCCTGTTGATCATGTATCTATTGATTTTGAGCTTGGAGAAAATGAAATGATAATAAGATCCAATGTTAAGACTGTTTGGAAAACAGGTGTAGAAATGGAAGCTTTAACTGCTGTTGCTGTTGCTTCCTTAACTGTATATGATATGCTTAAGCCCATAGATGAAAATATTATAATAAGCGAAATTAAACTTCTTTATAAGAAAGGAGGAA
>JAVVGB010000084.1:0-5200 GCA_032249315.1 Thermoproteota archaeon | reverse complement strand
TAAGCTTCTTCATTTTTGTTCGGAAGATTTTTCTTTTCCTTTATACTTTCTTTTGGCTTCTCTATTTTCTTTAATTTTAAGTTTAATCTTATCAATAAGTGTATCCAAGTTTGCGATTGAACCATCAGGTAATCTATCTATATCAAGTGCAAAAGCAAATATAGATGGATTAACAATATATTCTCCGGGTCCAATCCTTTCATAAAGGTCTACTTCATACAGTTTATGAATAATTTCAGAAATTTTCTGTTTTAATATGGTTGTTACATCTTTAGGTTTTTTCTGTGCTGTTTCACCTTCTGTTGTTTGAGATTCCCTTTGAACTTCTTTTACTTTAAGACCTAATACATCAGCTATTTGTTTTACATCCTGATCTCTTGTTGAGATATAATAATAACCGTTTTGAAGCAGATTCTCGAATCTTTCAAGCCATTTTGTTCTTGGAGGGACAATGGGTCTTGCTCTTCCGTCTTTTAAATATTCCTTTTTAAGCCTATCTATTAGCTGTTTAATTTTACTTTCTATTATTGGATATAATATGTCTATAGATATTTTCTCTTTACTCAATTCTGAAGTTAAGCTTATTAGTTTACCAATCTGGAAAACAGTCCTAGGTATGGGAAGCACTAATGAAATAACTTTTAATAAACGCCCATCAAAGTTTATATTAGTATTTTTAGTTAGATTTTCAAGTTCTCTTTCACTCCATAAAAGATTATATTTAAAGTCATATACTATATGAAGACGAGTCATAGGGAAATCTTTAACAAGTGAATCTTCAGGAATTGCTAAATATTGAGCTATATCTTTAATGTGTGGCTTTCCTTCTTTGTAAGCTTCGATAAGCAGATCTAAAATAGGTTTTGTGCTTGTCAAGACAAAAATGCCTAAGAACAAGTGTCCCCTTGTTAATTCTAAGTACATTTTACAAAATTCAGAAAATGCCATACGAGCTCCATCGGTTTTCAAACCCTCTCCAGTATAAATAACTCTTTCAAACTCATCAAAAACTACTAAGGGATAATATTTGTTTTTATTTAACTCTTTAAGAACCTCAATGAATATTTTAGGCTCATCTCTAGGCTCAATTTTACCTATTCTATTCTTAACTGTATCTATACATCTTTCAAGAACTTCTACTCTTTCTTTCCAATCTTCTTTTTCGCCAATAGTTGCAGGACCTTCAATTTCTCCTTCAATATAAGATTTTAGCTTGGCCAGATATTCCTCAGTTGCACTCATTGGAAGAAAGTTAGTCTCACCCAAGAAAAAGTATAACGGAATGATATTTTTAAAAGATTTTTTATTGGAACCTGACATTATATCATAAACAGCCTTTCTTAATACTAGTGTTTTGCCACTACCATACGATCCTTCAATATATATAGACGAGAAAAACTTAATCCTGTTAGCAATTTTTTCAACCTCTTTCATAATTGCATTATAAGCAATCGCGGTAGGTCCTATCGAGATTTCAATCTGTTTTAAAGCATTGTTGGTAAGATTATCACCTTTAAGCTCAAAAAATTGGAAAGATGTAGTGCCCATCTCATAATAAATATATGTTAATCAAATATATAAACCTTTGATAAAAGTTAAAAACAGAAAGTACCAAGAAAAAACTTATGATATGATACAGTTTCAGAAGGTTTATTACAATAAATATAAAAATAAGCTTGAATAAAAGAAGATATAGGAAAAATGTATTTAGAAAATCTTATTCCTATTAAAAATAATAAAAAGAAAATTCCATTAATAGATGAGTTATTTAGTACTGCCCATAAAAGTTTAAGGAAGGGGAAGAAGAAACAAAGCAAAGCTATGATTAAGTACAGATTACAAAAAATTCTGCTTCTAAGCTTACAGAATTTGAAGAAAGAACCGATTCCTAGCGAATACACGATCTCATTAAATAAGGATAATCTTGATAAAATTAGAAAAAGTAGAACAGTAGGGGAGAGCTTAAAGAAATTTATGCTGGAACTCAAGAAAGAATTAAATGTTAGCGAAACTGAAATTAACATATCATTACGTTTACTAAAAGGATTGGGTTACATAGAAATTGGTGAATACAAAGGGTATCGTATATTCTTAACCATGCTAGGTAATACTTTAAAAAAATTTATTAGTAAAAAAGAATACAATCGTTTAGATGTTTTGGTTATTCCTAGCTTTGCTTTTACAACTAAAGCTCGATTGGTCTATGGATTGTATTATTCATTAGGTTCAGATTTTAAAGCTTGGTACAATGCGTTAAGGAGAGATTTGTTTGAAGATAAGCTTTATGGAATGGATAGAATTGCAATAGAAATTTTGCATGAAATAGTCCTTAGTGATGCAGGCCGCTCGCCTAATTATTATCCAGAAAGTATTTTATTGGTTAATATGTTTTTAGGATTAAACAAAGCTTATGGAAATAAACTAATAGATATCTTCAGGGCAGTAAATAAATATGTGAGGTTTGAATGGTCTAACAAAATGCCAACTAGATTTCCCTATAAAGCAGGAGCATGGGAAGCATTGGAAATTCTTGATTACCCCAATATTAAACAAATAGAAGAATATCTAGGACTAAATCTTGAGCCTTTAATTAACGAACTTAAGGAAAACTTTGAAATTATAGAGAATCAACTCATCGGATTATATGGTTTCCCAAGATGGTATTAACATTATCTTAACCAATAAGCTTCGCATTCCATAAAGGGAATTCAAAATTTCCCGTTATAGTTATTATTTTTCTTATTTTTTCATTAATAAAAACACAGACATTTATTTTAAAAAACAATGAAAAAATAAATTAGATGCTTAAGCATAAAGTTCATAGGTTAATTGATAGAAAATATTCAGAGAAAGAAGTCCTAAACATCCATTAATGGATCGATGTTTCCTACAAATATGTGAGTAAAAAACATTAAATTTTTAAATATACCTCAATCGAGGTTATTAATGGATAAAAAAGCTTTGTCTGGATTTATATATACCCTAATGTATCACTATTATTATCCTTAATCTTAAAGGTTTTGGTTTTAGTTAATGAGAGATAAACTTGAAACCCCATTGACATTTTCTGTTATTCCTTCTTCCAGAAAGCCATTATAATAATTTTAATTTTTAATTGCTTATATTTCGAAAACAAACAAATTATTTGCTCGACATACTTCTTCTAGAGTTTTAGTGGATTCCTTACAGAGTATTGCAGCATCAACTATTGGAAAGCCCCAGACTTTAGGAAATAAGTATCTGTAAACTATTATCTGTCCTATTGCCTCATAGTTAAGACTTGCCTTAACTTCAATTATAATAATTTTCTTTGCTTTTCTTTTTATTTCATCCAATAGTATTCTCCACCACTTTGATTTCATGATTCTAGGCTCGTATTCTGGCTCTAAGTTTTCTACAAAAACAGCATCAATAATACCCATATAATCATCTGTTCCAAGACCAATATCTGTGAAAAATGTTCCCTTTAGAACTCCTCTTTTAACAAATTCTTTTAAGATTTTTAATTCCGCGGAGTCCATCTTATTTAACTTAAATCAATAATAAAAAAATAATATCGATAATATTCATGAATTCAAAGGAAATTTTTTAGCATTCTTAACTGCTTTCCTATATTCCTTATATTCTAGGTATTTTTCCATCTTCAGAAATGGTTTTAGTTTCATCTGTTTTTAAAGAGTATTCAATCTTTTTTATATTGTTAAGGACTAAAAATTATACAATACAGTAATATAATTATTAGATTTGTCTATTATTTAATTTTAACTTATTTTCAAATATGATTATTAAGATTTTAAATTGTGGATAATTAAAAATTTGATAAGCGTAAATGTATGAAAATTATTTCTTAGACGAACCTGATAATGCTCCAACGATACCGCTTATTATTGTTATTGCCCCAAGTACTGCTAGTCCTCCAACAACGATCTTTCCTAATATTTCAAAAAATTCCCGTCTCCGTTTTGTTTCTATCCACTCTCTGAACGCTGGCATTATGCGAGAAAGATTTAATTTAACCTCATCTAAATTATAGGGATCAAATTCTATGACAGGTACCTGTTTTAGCTTAGTAAGATAAGAGGGTAAACCTCCCAAAGAAACTCTTTTATCTTTTAGTATTAAAAGCGGTTTATCTATACCGAAAGCTATTCCTACCTCAGCATGAAGCCATTCTAAAGTTCTCCATAATCCTGTTAAAGCATTCTGATATCTTGGAGTAGCGATAGCTATCACTGCATCCGAATTCTTTATTTCCTCTCGTACTCTTATGGGTACTTGTTCTTCTGGGACTTTCACTTCGATACCAACAGTAACTGTCTCAAATCCCCATTCTCTTATCATTTCCGCTATCGGATCTCCTATCATTCTATCTTCTCTGGATAAACTTCTAGATACGAACACTTTGTAAAATGGTCGCGGGTAAACACTTACGAAATATTGTTTCTCAGATATGTAAGAGCCTAAATCAATCCATACATTATTAATATATTCATACATACGATACCTTAACATGTAAATTTTTCTGCCAACAACATTTTTAGGGAAGGAGAGTCGAAGATTCCCCAAAAATTTGTTTTCTCTTGGTAAAACCATGCCGCTAATAGATTCAAGAGAATATGCCCCAAAGTCAAATATTAATTCAAGATCCGAGAGATATAGTGGATTCTCACCTGTATTTTCCATCCAAAAATTTACTAAAGCTGTTTCTCCAGGTGAATAACTAGCCTTTACAAAATCCCAGCGGCAGAAATGGCTTTGCTACATGTAAGAAGGGCAATGGAATTAATTGGTTGCCCATCAATAAAAGAACCTGTTTTTAGAGAAATTGAAGAGAAAGCCTATGAAAAAGGAATCATAATAGAATGATATTATGGAAATAAAAAGCCAGTTAAAAGGTATATCGTGTTATTAAAACCTAAATAGAGAAAATGAAAAAAGAAAGAATTAAGGACTTTGTGAGTGAAGTAAAAGAAATTAAAAAGCGTAGAGTTTTAAAAATAACCACATAAAGTAAGAAAAAGCTGAAGGGATCTTAGTGTTATAAAATTTTAGCAAAACTTAATTTGCTAAGTTTTTAAAAAACCTAATTTATCAAAGATGTAAATTAAAAATAAAGATTTAAAATTTAAAACTATATTTTAATAAGAGATATGTGCAGACTTTTCGGCTTATATGCTAACCGAGCTGTTAACGTAAATTT
>JAVVGB010000083.1:0-5324 GCA_032249315.1 Thermoproteota archaeon | reverse complement strand
TTTTGAACTTAGAAAACTCATTAAAGGAAGACCTATTTTAACATTGGATAATTTATCATTGCTTTTAATCTTATCCACAATTGTCTCAAGTTTAAATTTATTATATATTTCGTCTTTCTCGTAGAAATTAGTATCCCCTCTAACTATTAAGAAATTATTAATATCAAAAAGATAATATGCTCCCAATATTTCAGATTTTATTGCATAGAAATTTCTATCCGCAGCTTTAATATGGAGAACTGGATTGACTCCTAAATTTTTCAAAAGAATAGCAATAGCTAATGCGCTGGCTTTAGGTTGTCCCAAAGGATTATCAGGAACATTAATGCAATGAATAAAATCCTTAATATTGCTAACAAATTCAATTATCTTATCTTTTTTAGTTGTAGGTTCAATTTCTACGTTTATCTTCAATTTAACTTTTTTAAAAATTTTTAGGTATAAAAAATAAATTAATAAAATATTCTTAAATTACACCGCTTTGCTATAAAATTCATTTTAGTAAAGATTGTTCGATTAAATTTAAATTAACAGCACTCAATTTTAAATCCATTTTTACATGATTTAATATAATATTGCATCTTTCTTCAACGCTTAATTCAGGAACGAAAATTAATTTATAACCAAACATTTTATATGCCTTTATTATATATTCATGAATTTTCTTTCCTGTTTCAACATCTTCATATCTTAGTTCATCTGTTTGGTAATTCTTTAATTGTTCCAATATGAAAACTAATCTATAATTTCTATTCTTACAAGCATTGATTAATTCAAAAGGAGGCTCAAGGTTTAAGATCCAATAATAAGCTATGCCATCTACCAATCCTCGATCTAAAAAAGTTATTTTATTCTCAGGAATTTTAGATTCAAGTTCAATTTGTTTATTCATTATTTTTCGTTGCAAATAATCTCTTTTACTAGGATCCATAAAATCTTCTTTCTTTAATATTCCTTCTTTTACTAAAAGTCTTGCTGATTCTTCAACTGTATGAAAGCCTTTTTTGTTTAGAAAATTTATTAATGTAGTTTTTCCAGTACAAGGACCTCCTGTAATTACATAAACAAACTTCATTTTTTTAACTCAAATTCTATTTCTTTATATCCTTCAATTTTGTTATAATAAAGAGCTAATACAAAGAATAGCGAAGAAAGCCTGTTCAAATATGGAATTATATTTTTATTCAGATTTTTCTTTTTACTTAGTCTCACAACACTTCTCTCAGCTCTTCTACAAACACTCCTAGCTAAATGCAAATAACAAGAAGCTAAAGAGCCTCCTGGAGCAATGAAATGTTTTATTGTAGGAATTTTATCTTGAAGTTCGTCAATTACTTTTTCTAAAAATGAAACATCTTTATCTTCTAATAATATAGTTTTTGAATAGGGATCGCTTATTTCAGCTCCTATAAAATATAAACTTTTTTGAATTGAATATAGCACATCTTTAATCTTTTCATCCTTTATATTAGCTATAACTAAACCAATTACAGAACTTAATTCATCAATATTTCCCAAGGCTTCAATAACTTCATCATCTTTAGATACTCTAACTCCATACATTAAATATGTTTCTCCATCATCACCAGTTCTAGTATAATATTTCACAAGATTATATTGTTCTAACCAATTTATTTTTATGATGGAAAATATTTTGGAAATGAAAAGGAATGCAATAAAGGAAGCTATTAAAAACTTAAAAGATGGACAAATAGTTGGAATAGGCTCTGGCTCCACAATGGAATTATTATTAGAAGAAATACGAAAATATATGATCGAGAATAATATTTTGCTTGGTTTTGTTCCCGCTTCAAGTCAAATTTATTTAAAATTAGTTGAATTAGGTTTAAGAGTTGAAAGCTTAGATTCTTATCCTTATTTAGATATAACATTTGATGGGGCTGATGAAGTAGATCTAAGAAAGTTTGCTTTAAAAGGTAGAGGAGGAGCTTTATTAAGAGAAAAAATTCTTTCATATTATTCAAAAAAATATATAATAATTGTTGATAAAACGAAGCTTTCTGAAAAAATAGGAGAAAAAGCTAAAGTTTCAATAGAAGTTTTACCTTTTGCTTTAAAGCCTGTAATTCAAGAATTAAAGAAAATGGGTGCAAAAGTTAGCATAAGATACGGAGAAAGAATAAAGGATGGCCCGATAATAACTGATAACGGTAATTATATTGTTGATGCAGATTTTGGAATAATAGAGAAACCAAAAGAGTTAGCTGAAAGTATTAATAAGATTAAGGGAGTTATTGAGAATGGTATATTTTACGAAAGAATTACAAATATAATAATTGGAGATAAAAAGGAAGTAAAAATTTTATAAGGTTGATTAATTTGTATTGATTATTAAATTTGTAGATTAAAGAATAAAAAATCTAAAAGCTTGCTAGCAATTCTGACACTTCTTCATGGCCCTATTAAACTCTTGATCAAATAGAAGAAGCATTACCACAAACTTAAGAAAAGAGTTTAAAATATATTAATATTTCACCCTAACTTGTTAAGGCTAGACTTTCAATCTAAAAAATGTTATTAGAAATTATTTGCTGTATTGTGTATATACGAAATCAAATTGATATTGAGAGGTTCGTCCTGAGCCAGCATCTGACCATACTGCAAAAGAAGGATACAAGTAAAGATTATACCAAGCTCCTTGTTGATAATGTCTTACATTTCTATCGAAATTCACATATCCTAGTACGTCAGTACCTTTATATGCTACTGCAAGAGCATAAGTGTAACCATCTTCCCAATGAAAAACTGCCAATATAACAAGATAAGCAGCATCGTTAGAAGCATCAAAAGTTTCAAGAGCAAAACTAACAACCGCCACATTAGAGGGCGAATTAGCATATGATAATCTGAAATCAGCAAATAGGTATGGAGGATAGTTGGGATGATAAAACCTAGTAATTGTTAATTCGAAAACTATGTTTGATGAAATTGTCGGATTGTTGGATATGTAGAAACCTATTCCTCCTTGATAGAGATTATTCATGATATACTTCATATTAGCTATCATCATTGCACCTAGATTACCATAATCATTAAGAGTTATCCGAGTACTAGTTAAAGAAGCAAAAGTATAAGTTGAATAGGTACGGGGACGAGCTTCTAATTGATAAGGATATCCATTTAGTTCAGCAGGACCCTTTGAAGCATACGAGCCGTCATAAGTAGAGAAAAATTTTACAGGATTAGGTTTCTTTGGTCCATAAAGATATAAAAGAGCCAATATATCATCTAACAAAGGAATAGGTAATCTATAATAATCCCAAGCACCGCCCATTATGGAGTATGGTTCTTTTTTCATATGACCTAAACCTAATGCATGACCTAATTCATGTGTAGCTACTGCAACCCACCAACGTCTATCACTTGCACATGCTGGATCAGGATGTACTTCTATTACAGCAGCATATATATATTTACTATTAGGATCAGGGTAAACATAAGTCCTTCCATTACATTCAATAGTTCTATTATTACTCATAGGTTGTACTAAAATGTAGCCTCCTGTATCTGATGCTCTCAATGTCACTAATGTTCCTGCACTATTCCAAAAACCAATAGCCCTTAAGAAATGTCTCCTATGTTCTTGGTTTAATGTAGAATCAAATATTACCCTTAAATCAGATACAACATCATTTCTCCATTTCGGACCGTCGCCTACTGGAAAAGAAAATGCTTCAACTCTTTGTTGTAATTGATTTACAGCTAAAAATGAAATAGTAATTAAAAATATATTTATCAAAGCTATTAGTTTAAATTTAGCTGTTAACATATTTAATCAAATTAATAAAATCAGATAAAGGCATACCGCATACTTTATAGAAAGCCCTAATTAAAGGTTCAGAATCAACAGGATAGGCTACATTATCTGGAGAATAAATCTTTAAATCGAAAACAAAGTAATGCCAAATAACAAAGATTTTAGAAGGTTCATTTGATTTTACTTGTAAGGCTAAAATATATTCATTTCCCACATCCAATGGCATAATTATGTATGTGAAGTTACGAGGATCAACCTTCTCAATTAGTTTAGGCGCAGTAACATTTGTGGTTTGTCTGTAGGCCATTTCTTTCAGAACTTCCAGATTATATGCAATATCATAAATATCAATTGTTTCTCCTACGCTTAATTGTAGAGGAGACTTATTCAATATAATGTCAAGAATCAATATTTTGTAGCGTAAATGATATATAGCTGGTATAAAATAGTGTCCCTGATAGGCTTCTCCTAAAGAAACAACTTTGGCATGTACTACTATATAATTATCTATTAATAACTTTAGGTGCAAAAGAGGATTCTTTTCATATTCTGGATTCAAAGTTTCCATAACCCTCACATACTTACTAAGCTCACTTATTGGAACCCAGCCCATATAATTTTTATTAAATGGCTTGGTACACGATAGAATAGGCGAAGTATAAATTGGAATAGTATAGGTTCTGAATTTTTCAGTAAGAAACGTATTAACTACAGCTGTATTAGTATTAACTGTATTTGCTGGATTTGTTTGATATAAAATAATAATTCCAACTACAGCTAAAATTATTATTGATGTTAAAGCGATAAATGTTGTTTTAATGTCCACATTTTTTATTTTTTTTTTAATATATATAAGCTTTTAGGCTAAAAAATTCGGTTAGAGTAACAATAATTGCACTTTATCATAAAATTAAGCCTCATTTTAAGGTATGAGCCAGTTTTCTCTTTTTGGTAAATATTCTGGAGACTTAAAAGAAAATTCTTGCTAAATTTCTTAAATAAATCTTAAATATGAAATAAAATATGAATAAAATCTTTGCTTTTAATTTAAATTATGATGAAGAAATTAAATATTCAGATGAAAAAGATTTAATAAATAACTATATTGTTGATGAATCAAGAATTATTACCGGTTCAGCTGAACGTATATTTTTCCTAAAAATGAAAAACAAGTAGTTCGAATATTGAAAGAATGTAATAAATTAAAGAAAAGAGTTGCAATTTCAGGCGGAGGAACTGGAATTACAGGTTCAAGGGTTCCTTTAGAAGGTATAATAATAGCTATGGATGATTTACCCAAAAGAAAAAGAGCCGAAGGAAAACGAAAAATTAATAAAAAAGGAATTTTTAGGAAGAACCTATTCAATAATAATAGGTTTTGATAAAGAAAAGTACGATTGATCCAAATTTAATTTTAAACATAGGAAATATCATTCCTTAAGAATACTTGATGTCAATAGTTTAAAACTTTTTATTTGCTATATGTATTTATTTTTTATGAATATACCTTCCTATACTATTTACGATCTAGCATGGATAGCAGCTT
>JAVVGB010000082.1:0-5329 GCA_032249315.1 Thermoproteota archaeon | reverse complement strand
TTATCCAAAAAGGTATTATTAATAATATTGAACCTATTATACCTAGAAGTTTTGCATCTTTTAATCTTGCCATATTAATATTTATAAATTTTTTAGTATTAAAGTTTTTAAATAAAATTTTATTTAAAAAATATTGAATGTTTAATTGAATGACTAAACCGTTCAACATCGAAGCTTAGCATAAGGTCAACAGGGTTATTATAAAATTATCCTAATTAGATATCATCTCCAAATATGAGAAGACAAACTTTAATTGTATACGCTTTTACTTTTTTAAGACTATGCTAAACCAATCCTAGCTTTAATTATTCGTATTTCTTCTTCAATTTTTTAAATCTTTCATCTAGATAACTCTTGAGATCCGATCTGAGTTCTCTAATTTCTTTTATTGTTTCGTCTTGCTTTTTAAGCACCTCTTTAACATCACCCTTAATTTCTCTGATGTCTTGTTTCATTTCTTTAATATCCTGCTTCATGTCCTTAATATCCTGTTTCATCTCCTTGATGTCTTGTTTCATTTCTTTAATATCCGACGACATAATAGTAGCATATTTAACTGCCATAACCATTCTTTCACCTATTTCTTCTTCAAGAGGCCCATACTTTATTTCAAAATACTTAAATTCCCCAGTAGCTATTCCAACAGATTTGATTTGGACATCTTCAACTTCTATCAATCCTTTTTTTATATTAATTTCATGAATAAATTTTTTAATTGTTTCTTCATCGGTTTCGCAGACTATTCTTACAGTTCCATCCTTAACATTTTCAACAAAGCCTACGATTCCCAATTTCCTTGCAACTTCTTCAACATAATCTCTATATCCAACTTTCTGAACATTACCTTTAACTATAATTTCAAATCTTTTCACTAAAACAATTATAAATTAAACATTTAAATACCTATTCTTTTAACTCTTACTTTTTAAAAATAATAAGCTATCTCGTAATTATTGCTTATTGATGGAAATTAATTTTTCACAAGACTACGAAAGTGCCATAGAAATAGCCAATGAATCTTTAGATTCTTTCTCTCTTTATTGGTTTAAATTTTGGCTTAAAAGAAGTAGATTAGTTGAGGCAAAATTGAATAACAAAAAGGTAGCTGTAGCCTTAATTTTCATAACCGATACAATATGTGGAAAAACAGGAGTCATTGAATACATAATTGTTAGGAAAGAATACAGAAGGAAAGGAATAGCTACCGAAATGATCAGATGGATCGAGAACTATTTTAAATCTAAAGGTTGCGAATTTGTTTTTGCTTCAACAAGAAGAGAAAACTTTGCTTCAATTATGCTCTTTGCAAAAAACAACTATAAGGTACTGCTTTTGGATTGTATATCTAGAAGATTAGAAGAAGGCTTTGAGATAATAAGGAAGCTTCAAGCCTATGAAGATGATCTGCTTTTTATAAAGAAATTAAAAAATAAAGATTGTATATTGTTTAATTTGGAAGAATGTTACTATATTTAGTTTATTAAAATTTAAATTAACTCTCAAACATATATTAAGACTTCCGAAATATCTTTAATCATTTTTTATGAAAACACATAGTTGGTTTATAATAGTAATATTTTATTACTAATGTTTTTAAATAACTTATCAATAAGCTATCGTATGGAACTACTCGCTAGCAAACTTGAAAAATTTGCTGGAGAATATGCATCGCATCTTAAATGCAGAGATTGTAACAAAGAATATGAATTTAGTCCAATGTATATATGCCAAGAATGTTTTGGCGCTCTAGATGTTATTTATGATCTAGATAAAATAAATTTAAATAAGAATGATTTTAAATCAAGGGAAAATTCAATGTGGAGATATGAGGAACTTCTTCCGTTTAAAGCAATTGAAGAAATACGGGGACTAAAAGCAGGTTTTACGCCATTAATTAAAGCTGATCGTTTAGCTAAAAAATTAGGTTTAAAAGAGCTGTATATAAAAAATGATTGTGTTAATCCTACTTATTCATTTAAAGATAGGCCTGCAGGTTTAGGAGTTATGGCAGCGATTGCTTTTGGTATGAAGGCAGTTGGTTGCGCTTCTACAGGTAATTTAGCTAGTGCAACAGCAGCGTATGCATCAAGGGTTGGATTGCCTTGTTATATCTTTGTTCCTGATGGAATAGAATATGCCAAAATTTATCAGGCTCAAACTTATGGTGCAAAGATAATTAGAGTTGAAGGAACGTATGATGATGCAAATAGAATTGCTACGCAGGCTGCTGAATTCTTTAACATAGGAATGGTAAACATAAATTTAAGACCCTTTTATGTTGAAGGATCCAAAACCTTAGCTTTTGAAGTTGCTGAACAACTTAACTGGGAAGCTCCTGATGTAATAATTGTTCCCACAGCAAGCGGGGCTCTTTTCAATGCAGTATGTAGAGGATTTGAACAGCTATATAAAATTGGCTTAATAAACAAATTACCAGAGAAACCTGTTGTAGCCCAAGCAGAAGGAAGCAATCCTATTTCTAGAGCTTTTAAAGAAGGTAAGGATTACATCGAAATAATAGAAAATCCTAAAACGATTGCACACAGCCTAGCAATAGGTAATCCAGGAGATGGTATTTATGTTCTTAGAAGGTTAAAGCAAAGAGGATTAGCTGAGGATGCTAACAATGAAGAAATAATCGAAGTAATAAAGTTACTAGCAGAATGCGAAGGAATATATGCAGAACCTGCAGGAGGAGTTGTTATAGCGGTATTGAAAAAACTAATTGAAAATGGCAAAATAAAGGAAGATGAAAAAGTAGTATGTCTCATAACAGGAAATGGATTAAAAGCTCCTGAAGCATTAAAAGGAAAGCTTGAAGAACCTATATTAATAAAGCCCCAAATTAAATATTTAGAAAAATGGCTAAAGTAGAAGTTTTCATACCTTCATCAATAAGGAAAGATAAAAATGTATCTAAGGTTCAGATTGAAGCATTAAGCTTAAGAGAATTAATCGAAGAATTACATAAAAATAATATCGTAGAAAGGGAAAGACTGCTAGATGAAAAGGGTGAAATTAAAAGATTAATAAACATATATGTTAATGGAAAAATTGAAAGAAATCTCGATATAAAGCTAAACGATGGTGATGAAGTAAGTTTTATTCCTATTGTAGCAGGTGGTTAAAATGGAGAGAAACCTAGAAAGATATGCTAGGCAAATAATGCTTTCAACCATAGATATTGACGGTCAAGAAAAGATCTTTAAAGCAAAAGTATGTATTGTAGGAATGGGAGGCTTAGGATGTCCCGCTTCTCAGCAATTAGTAGCTATGGGTATAGGATACTTAAGGATCATAGATAGAGATATAGTTTCAATAACAGATCTACATAGACAATATCTTTATAATCCAGAAGATAAAGGAAAGATGAAAGTAGAAGTAGCCTTCGAAAGACTTAAGACTTTCAATCCTGAAGTAGAAATAGATCCTAGACCAATTGCTATTACTGAATACAATGTTGAAGATGAAATAAAGGGAGTTGATTTAGTTCTTGATTGCACAGATTCAATAAAGGCAAGATATTTAGTTAACAGAGCCTGTTTAAAGCTAGGAATACCTTATATCTATGGTGCAGCGATCGAAAACCAAGGAAGTGCTTTTACTGTTTTACCAGGTAAAACAGCTTGTCTTGAATGCATCTACCCAGGATTAAAGGATGAAGATCTGCCAAAATGCGCAGTTGTAGGAGTTCATCCCTCTGTTCTTAGCATTATAGCAAGTGTTCAAGTAGGAGAAGCAATAAGAATAATAACAGGTAAGGAGCCTAATTTAGCAAATAAAATGCTTCTTGTAGATTTTAATAGCCTTTCTTTTGACATTTTAAATTTAAAGAGATCAGAACAATGCCCAGCCTGTAGCAACTATCCCAGCATTGAATTGATAAAGTATGTTACAAAGTATGAAATAGGCTGTGCAAGAGAAGAGCAGGGAATATTCTACTTATATCCTTCAGGAAGAGTCAGCATAAATTTGGCTGTGCTATACCAGAAACTGAATAGTAGAGGATATAAATGTTTGAGCAAAAATAAATTCTCCATTAGTTTCGAACCTGAAGAGGGAATTAAGATGAGCATCAGCAACGAAGGATTCTGCGTTGCACAAGTAAGTTTCAAGCTCGCCACACAGGAAGGTATAGAGTCCAAGCTTATGGAAATCTATAAAGAAGTTCTGTATTAATGAGAAAGCTGTTAAGGATAACTGTACCAGCATCTAGCGCAAATCTAGGACCGGGATTCGACGTCTTTGCTATCGCATTAGAGGAGCCTTACGATATAGTTGAAGTTGAATACAGAAAGTCTGAAAAGACTGAAATAGAACTAATTGTTGAAGGAAAATATCCTGCTCCTAAGATGTTAGACGAAAACGTTTTAACAGCTTTATTATTAAAAATTATGGAAGAATATGATTTAAAAGGGAACTTTAAGATAAGACTACAGAAGAATATACCGATTGCAATGGGTCTTGGAAGTAGCGGAGCTTCTTCTGTTGCAGCTGTTTTAGTAGCATGTAACATATTTGATTTAAAGCTTAGCATAAAGGAAATGATTTATTTAGCTGGAGAAGGAGAAAGAATTGTTGCAGGTTCGGCGCATTATGACAATGTTACTGCATCGCTACTGGGAGGATTTGTAATTGTGCCCAGCAAAGACTTAGAGCCAGTTAGATTGGAACCTGATTTTAACTTAAGATTATGTGTAGTTATGCCTAAGATCGATCTTCCACTTAAGAAAACCGAATTTGCAAGGAAAATATTACCTCAAAATGTTTCTTTGAAACAAATGTGTGAAAATATATCTAAGGCTAGCAGGATTGTCTATTCTCTTATTTCAAAGGATTATTCACAATTAAAGAATGCAATAAAAGATGAAGTTATAGAGATCCATAGAACTAAATTTATTCCTGCTTACGAAGAGGTAAGAAATGTTGCATACCAAAGCGGTGCATTAGGAGTTTGTCTTAGCGGAGCTGGGCCTTCCATTCTTGCTATTACTCATAAAGATGGCAATCCTGAAATGGTTTTAAAATCTATGATTGATACTTTTAATAAAATAGGCATAAAAGCAGAAGGATTTATAACCAATGTAGGAAAGGGATCAAAAGTAGAATTTTTATCTTAAAAGTTGTAGATAAAAAATACTAGAAGAGAATTGCTAATTAACTCTTTATATGGTTAGCAAATTTTTATATGTATATATTACTATATATACCTTTGATTAGAAAAGTTTATTAAGCTTAAAATTTTTTAGTAATATGAGTAGCACAATGTCAGAGGCACTAATCGATGTAATGAAAAAAGAGTTTGAAACATATATTATACCAAAAGGTT
>JAVVGB010000081.1:0-5341 GCA_032249315.1 Thermoproteota archaeon | reverse complement strand
CTTTATTTTAACATTCAATGTTCAATATATACTTTATTTTTTAACTTTGAAACGAAATAAAATACTAAGTTTCTATTTTTACAACCTTCACAAAATTCACAATGTTCAGAAAAAGTGTTATAACAACTCCAAGTATATTCGATCGGTACAGAGTATTTAATTATTAACTTTGCGATATCAAATTTAGAATATTTTATAAAAGGCATTTCGTATTTTAAACCATTTATTTTGGCAACATAAGAACCAACTCGTAATGCCTTATTTATAGCATTTATAAATTCTAAGTTAACATCAGGTAATTTATTAGAATCTTCATACGTATGACCGCTATATATTTTAGAAGCATTGTAAATCTCAGCAAAATAAGCAGCAATAAATACAAGTATTGAATTTCTTAAAGGAATATAATAACCTGCGGCTTCAAAAAGTTTTCCATTGTAATTTTTTAAAATTTCCTCTTTTAAAGATACATATTCTTTAATAAAAGGAAGATCAATTTCTATAAGTTTATCTATTCCTGCAAGTTTCAAAATTTTCTTGGCTGCTTCTATTTCTTTAATGTTTCTTCCATTAAAATTTACGGTTAAAGGTAGTATCTCATAACCATTATTTAAAAGATAATATAACAAAGTTGTAGAATCTATTCCTCCTGAAAAAAGCAATATACAGCGTTTATTTTCTTTTAAGTTTTGCATATGCTCCTTTATTATAACCCTCTGAAATAGCAACGTGTATTTCTACTATATTTTTTGGAAGTTTATCCAGAATTTTTTCACAAATATCCTTTACAATATTCTCTGAAGTCGCTTCTCCTTCAATTATATATACGCTTTCTTTAGGTATCAATAAATGAAAATTTCTATATTGAATATTTACCAATCCATTTACTTCTTCTTTAACATAATTTTTTGAAACAATTAATTTATGATCATAATATTCATTGATAACATTTTTTACTATTTTTTTTAATTCACCAAAATCTATTAGCATATCATTTTCAAGCTGATAACCTAAAACACGGATCTTTACTTTAGCTGAATGTCCATGTAAAGTATAACATTTATGATGATTAGGAATAAAATGTCCGTAATCAAAATTATCTTCTATAATTAAGCCTAGCAGTTTTGCCATATTACTACTTCGTTTAAAAACTATTTATTGCTTTTTAAGTAAATAAAGATAATGGATTACAAAGCAATATCTAAAACCCTGTTAATAGTAGCAATAGTAGTAGTAATAGCAGTAGCAGCAGTCGCTGTATGGTTTATAATTCTACAGCCTCAACCATCTCCAAAGGCTACGATTGACTTATATATAGGAGCTACGCCTGGTGCACCAAAAGAAGGTGATGCAGCTGAGTTATATCTTATTGTTACACCTGCAAACCAAAAATTTAGTGTTGGCGATTATGTAAAAATAGTTCTTCATAATAATAACACATTTCCTGAACCGCATGCATTTTCTATAAATGTTGGTGGTGTTTCGGTAGCAACAATTTCAGCTTCAGTAGGAAAAACAGCAGAAATTACAATAAAATTGGAAAGAGCAGGTGTTTATACTGCAACATGTCAAACATTTTGCGGAGCATGGCATACTACAGCTAACAAAATGGTAAACGTAGTGCTTTTTGAAGTTTCATAAAAATTTAAGTTTTTTTATACTTTATTTATTATTGAGCGGCCATAGTCTAGCCTGGACTAGGACATCGGCTTTCCGAGCCGAGGACCCGGGTTCAAATCCCGGTGGCCGCATAGAATATTTTTATAAATAAAGAAGAAATTTAATATTAAAGTGGGTGAAATAAATAATTCATTGTATAAAAAAATTAAAGAGAAAATAGGAAGCTTTGTAGAAGTAAGGACATTAGATGATAGAATTATTATGGGTAAACTTGCTTCTTTTAATCCTGAAGATGGAAGTATTTTATTAGAAAAAGCAATCGAAAAAAATAGAAAAATACCTTCAGTTTATATTAGCGGAACTGCAGTAGCTCAAATAAACTTTTTCGATAAAGGTGATGAATATCAGCAATTAGATAATAAAATTGAAGCATTATTAAAAATAGACCCTACGTTAACTTATGAAGAAATTGCAAGAATATTGGATATTCCTGTTCATATAGCTGAAAAAATTATTAAGAAAAAACATAGTAAAACTAAAGTTTAAATTTTTCTTCAGGTTTATTTTAGTTAGATGATGAAAAGACCCTTATGAATAATGATTAGGATCTTGAGTACTGATATTTTTTAAATCATTTAATTATACTTTCAATTCTCTTTATGAATACATATTTAATGAATTATTTGTCCACTATTAAATTTTATATATGCAAATACCTTTTGAACTTGAAGGAAGCAAAAAGAATTATAGAGAGGGATTAAAAGTAGACTTGGAACATATCATTTTAAAAATTGAGCCGGATATGGACGAAAGAAAAATACATGGTTTAGAAGAACTTTATTTTAGATCGCTCACATTTGTGCAGGATTTTTATATTCATGCATACGAAATAAATATTCTCAACATAGAATTTGCAGATATTTCAGCTGATTATGAATATGATGGAAAAAGGATATTAATAAAATTGAAAGAAAAGATTGAACCAAACAAAAGGTTCAAAATAAAATTAGAATATGAGACAAAACCAAGAAAAGGAGTTTACTTTATTCAACCTGATGAATACTATCCAAATAAGAAATATCAAATATGGACACAAGGAGAAGACGAGGATACAAGATACTGGTGTCCTTGTATAGATATACCTGAGGAAAAAATTACAGCAGAAATTTATATAAAAGTACCGAACAAATTTGTAGCAATTTCGAATGGAAGGCTTGTTGAAGTAATGGAGGATAAAGAATATAAGATATTCCATTGGAAAATGGATAAACCTTTCGCTCCTTATTTGTTATCTTTCGTAGTTGGAGAATATGAAGAAATAAAGGAGGAATACGAGGGTATTCCGGTAATTCATTATGTGCCAAAAGATAGAATTATAGATGCAAAAGAAAGCTATAAAGAAACAATAAATATTTTAAAATTTTTCTCAGAAAAATTGGATTTCAAATATCCTTTTGATAAATATGCCAATGTATCTGTGGATGATTTTATTTTTGGTGGGATGGAAAATGTAACTGCTACAACATTAACTTCTGCTAGTATATTAGACGAAATTGCAAGAATTGATATGACTTCAACTCATTTACTTGCCCATGAAATTGCTCATAGCTGGTTTGGTGATCTAATAACATGCAAAGATTGGGCAAATATTTGGTTAAATGAAGGTTTTGCAACATATTTTGATTGTTTGTATACAGAATTTTCACAAGGTTGGGATGAATTTATTTATTATTTGCTTCAAAGATGCTCAGATACGTATCATGAAGATTCAGAAAAAAGATATATTAGAGCTATTGTTACGAGAACTTATTCAATGCCAATAGAATTATTTGATTCTCATAGTTATCAAAAAGGAGCTTTAGTTCTACATTTATTAAGATATGAAGTTGGAGAAGAAAATTTTTGGGAAATAATGAGAAGATATGTTAGGAAATACAAGTATAGTACTGTTACAACTGAAGACTTTAGGAAAACTGTTGAAGAGGTCACAGGAAACTCATTTGAGGAATTTTTTGATCAATGGATATATTCTGCAGGACATCCAATGCTTAAAATAAATACAGAATATGATAAAGGCTTAGTTAAGATTACTATTCAACAAGAACAAAAAGAACTATTTAAACTTCAGTTAGATGTTCTTTTTAAATTTGATAATGAAATTAAAATTGAAAAGATACATATTTTCGATAAAGTACAAAATTTTTATTTTAAAGTAGACAAAAAACCTCAATTTATAGATGTAGATCCTTATGGATGGTTATTGATTGCCAAAATAACTAGAGAAGACGTCAATAATTTAATAGAAATCGCTAAAGGTGGCATAACTTCTATTAGCAAAATAAGAGCTATTCGAAATTTAAGTAAAAGATATGATCCACGTGTTATAAAAGTTTTAGATGAAATTATCAAAAATGAAAAGCTATGGATGATTAGAGCTGAGGCTATTAAAATTTTAGCTACAATTAAAGTTGAAGATTCAAAAAGGATTTTAATAACAGCTTTAAATGATGAAAATGCTAAAGTTAGAAGAGAAGCAGCAAAAGCTTTAGGAGAATTTAAAGATGCAAAATTACTTGAAGTTTTAAAAGAATATTTGAAAAATAAGGCTAAATCTTATAATGAAATAGGAGAAGCATTAATAAGCTTAGGAAAACAAAAAAATAAAGAAGCTATAGCATTTATAAAAGAATATTTAAACTTTAGATCTCACGAAGATATAGTTAAAGCTTCAGCAATAAGAGCTTTAGGAGAATTTAAAGATATTGAATTGGTTGATATTTTTAAAAAATACGCTTCTTTAGGTAATCATGAAAATGTTCGAATTGCTGCGGTAGAATGTTTAGGCAAATTACTTAAAGAAAAAGAAGAAATGTTTGAGGATTTTTTACAATATTTAAAAGATAGATCATTTAGAATGAGAATTACAGCTATTAAAACTTTAGAGGAATTAGGAGATAAAAGATGCGTACCTTTTTTAGAAGAAGTTATACAGAATGAATTAGATGGAAGAGTTATAAGAAGAGCTAAGGAAGCTGTGTATAAAATAAAGAAGAAGATTGAAGAAAAAACAGATGTGAAATCATTAAAAGAAGAACTTGAAAAACTTAAGAAAGAAAATGAAGAGCTAAAAAGTAAAATATATGAATTGGAAAAAACGTTGAAATGAGATTTTAATAAAAAATCTACTTTATGTTTATTTTGCTTACTTCAAAGCAAAGAAAGGAAAAAAGGGCAGTTGAAGAAATAATGAGTATAGTCTTTCAAAAGGATCCTAGCGTAAATATTATTGGAATTCAAATAAAACCTGGATTATCATTACTAGAAAGCAAAGTAAGTATCAATGATCTAAAAAGCTTATTAATTAAAGTTAAAAGAGCATATGCTATTAAAATTATACCTTTAGAATATCGTTTCAAAAAAATTGAAGAAATTTTTTCATTAATTCAAGAAAAAATTTATAATAAAAAAGTTGCCATAAGATGCAGTAGTAGATTTAACGTAAAAGGACATGAAGTTGAAAAAAAGTTGGGATTAATGTTAAACAATATTAACATGAAGATAGATCTAAGTCAACCAGATTTTGTAATTGCAATAGAACCTATAATGGATCATTTATATGTTTCAATTTTAGAATTAAAAGATTATTTATTTTTTACAAATAAAAAGAGAATTTAAATTATTTAAAATAGATTATTTATAACAAGATAACCGAAAGTGAATA
>JAVVGB010000080.1:0-5343 GCA_032249315.1 Thermoproteota archaeon | reverse complement strand
ATGTTCTTAGCAGCTGAAGGTATAGTTATTTCCCTTTGAATACAGGCTTTCTTTTTTCTAAAAAAGCTCTTAATCCTTCCATGTGATCTTCAGTGGAACCTGCCAATTCTTGTAAATATGCTTCATATTCTAGAACCTCTTCCAAACTTTTATAATAAGTATAATAAATTAATTTTTTAGACAAAGCTATAGCTTTTGTAGGCATTTCTGCATATTTCTTAGCAATTTGCATTGTTTCCTCTTTAAGTTTTTCGTGTTCAACGACTTTATTAACCAATCCTAATTTAAACGCTTCCTCAGCATTAAACTCACCTCCCAAAGTTACGAACTCCATTACTTTAGAAAGGTTCAAATTTTTTAATAAAAAGTAAACAGAACCGCTATCAGGGATTAATCCAACGTTAATAAACGCTTCCACAAATCTAGCTTTATTTGAAGCTATTTTATAATCACATGCAAAGGCTATTCCTAAGCCTGCACCTGCTACTACTCCATTTATTGATGCTATAACTGGTTTTGGCAAAGTAACAATGCTTAAAATTATCTTGTTGAAATATTTTCTTAGCATATCTCCATAAGGAAATCTTTCACCTTTATCTAACCAAGATTTCATAAATTTCAAGTCTGCACCTACACAAAAAGCTCTTCCGTTTCCTGTTATTACTACGCATCTAACATTTTCATCCTTCCTTGAATCTTCCAAGCATTTTGCTAAATCTGTTAAAGTAATGTCATCCAGCGCATTAAGAACGTCAGGTCTATTTATTGTTATTTCGCTTATCCCTTCCTTTTTTTCATATAATATGTTTGACATTTTTATCTACCCATAAATTTAGGTTCTCTTTTCTCCAAAAAAGCTTTTATTCCTTCTTTTGCATCCTCTGTTGATAGTAATAAACAAAATAGTTTTCTTTCGAAATTTAATCCTTCCTTTAAATTTGTCTCAAGCGCTGCATTTATTGCTTCTTTTATTAATTTTATAGCCAAAATTGGTTTTTTAGAAATTTCCTTTGCTATTTTTATTGCTTCATCTAAAACAAATTCATCAGGAACTACTTTATTAACTAAACCTAATTCATATGCTTCTCTTGCAGTAATTAATTTACCTGTTAAAACAAGTTCCATTGCTTTATATTTACCAATTGTTCTAACCAATCTTTGAGTTCCACCTGCACCTGGCATTAAACCTAAATTTATTTCTGGTTGACCAAACATTGAACTTTCTCCTGCTATAATAATATCGCAACTTAAAGCTAGTTCTAATCCTCCGCCTACAGCATAGCCATTTACTGCAGCTATTATTGGCTTACTTATGAAGGCTAAATGTTTTTCCCATTTTGCCATAGGACTATTTTCAACTGCTTCCAATGGAGAAAGTTTTTCTACTTCCTTTAAATCCGCTCCTGCAGAAAAATGCTTTACTCCAGTAATTATTATTGCTTTTATCTCATTGTCTTCCTCGAATTTATTTAACGCATCTACAATCTCTTGAACAGCTAATTTATTTAAAGCATTTAATTTAGCGGGTCTATTGATTTTTATTATACCTATACTTTCTTTTTTCTCTACTATTATATTTTCATATTTTAATTCCATAATGCTAAAATATTGAAAAAGAATAAATCCTTAATTTAAACTGAATTTTTTATTTAATTCATCAATTAAAATTCTTTTTGCATCAACCGGTGTAATTCTTTTGTCATATATTTTCTCGGTTAATTCTTGAATTAAATTGTTATTTGCTATGAAGGATTTTATAAATCTTTGCATTAAATCATTTATAGTTTCAATTAACTCATTTCTTATCCTTTCCTTTCTTCTTCTTTCTATTTCTCCAGTTTTTACATACTCATCCCAACAAGAGTTTATTAAGTCAAATAACTCCTTTATTCCTTCATTATACAATGCAGATACATATATTGTTCTTTTCGTTTTTTCGACACCAAGCGTTGTTCTTAATATAACATGTAAATTTCTAACTTTATCCAAGTCACTTTTATTAATAACATAAATGTCTCCTATCTCCATTAATCCTGCTTTTAAAGCTTGAATTTCATCTCCTGAATAAGGCATTAAAACTACCAATACAATATCAGCCTTTTTAGCTATCTCAGTTTCTATTTGACCAGCTCCTACCGTTTCAATGAAGATTATGCTTTTGCCACTTGCTTCAAGTATATTTATTGCTTCAGATATTGGTCTTGATAATCCTCCCATCCATCCTCTTGTAGCAAAACTTCTTACATATACATTTTCATGTGTAGAATTTTCTATCATTCTTATCCTATTTCCTAATAATGCTCCACCAGAAATAGGAGATGAAGGATCAACCAACAATACTCCAATTTTTTCACCTCGTTTTAATCCTTCAGCTATAAGTTTGGAAATTAAAGTAGATTTTCCAACACCTGGCGGGCCAGTAATTCCTATTACTTTAGCTTTGCCAATGAATTCTTTAAAATCTTTTAATATTTCATAAATATCTAACTTATTTTCTTCGATCAATGTAATAGCCTTAGCAATAGCTCTTTTATCATTGTTAAGAATTCCTTCTTTTATTTCTTCTAATTTCATTTGATATATTTATTAAAAATAAATAATATTAATAAATTGAAATGTTAGCAAGCGAATATAAACTATTTAAAGAATTTCCTAAAGGTTATTGGAAATTGAAACTTAAAGAAATTTATGAAAAAAGAGAAAAAATATCGAAGTTATATAATGAAGGAGAAATTAAAAAAATAAAATTTGAAGAAGAAAAATGGAAAAAGGACGTTTATGAACCTTGGATTAAGAAAAATCCAGAAAGAAAAACTAGATTTGAGACTGCTTCAGGAATAGAACTTAAACCAATTTATACTCCTTATGATATAAAGCATGTTGATTATTTAGAGGATCTTAACTTTCCAGGATGTTTCCCATTTACTAGAGGTGTCTATCCTTCAATGTATAGAGGCAGACTATGGACAATAAGACAATTTAGCGGCTTTGGTTCTCCTGAAGATACTAATAAAAGATTAAAGTTTTTGCTTGAACATGGAGAAACTGGTCTAAGCATTGCTTTTGATATGCCTACATTATATGGTTATGACTGTGATTCTCCAATGGCTTTTGGTGAAGTAGGTAAAATGGGTGTAAGTATATCTACTTTAAAAGACATGGAAATTTTGTTTAAAGATATTCCTTTGGATCAAATAACTACTTCAATGACCATAAATGCTCCTGCAGTTGTTATATTTGCAATGTATTTAGCTGTAGCCGAAAAGCAAGGAATACCCTTTGAAAAATTAGGAGGAACAATTCAAAATGACATTCTTAAAGAATATATAGCTCAAAAGGAATGGACATATCCACCTGAGGTTCATTTAAGAATAATTAGAGATATAATGGAATTTTGTACTAAACATGTTCCAAAATGGAACTATATAAGCGTTAGCGGATACCATATAAGAGAAGCGGGAGCCAATGCTATTCAAGAACTAGCCTTTACTTTAATGGATGGATTTACTTATGTTGAATTAGGTATCTCAGCTGGTCTTGACCCCAATGAATTTGCTCAAAGAATTTCCTTTTTCTTCAATTCTACGATGGATTTCTTCGAAGAAATTGCAAAATTTAGAGCTGCAAGAAGAATATGGAGCAAAGTATTAAGAGAAAGGTATGGTATAACAAATCCAAGGGCATTACTTCTTAGGTTTCATACGCAAACCTCGGGTGTTTCTTTGACATGGCAACAACCATTAAATAATATAATAAGAACTGCAATAGAAGCTTTAGCAGCTGTTCTTGGTGGTACTCAAAGTTTACATACAAACTCTTATGACGAAGCATTATGTTTACCAACAGAAGAAGCTGCATTGGTGGCTGTTAGAACTCAACAAATAATAGCTTATGAAACTAATGTAGATGCAGTAATAGATCCTTTAGCTGGTTCTTATTATGTTGAATGGCTTACTGGTAGATTGGAAGAAGAAGCCTATAAATATTTTGATAAAATAGAAGAACTTGGAGGAATGGTTGAAGCAATTAAGAAAGGTTATCCTCAAAGAGAAATAATAGAAAATGCTTATAGACAAGCTTTAAAAGTTGAAAATAAAGAATCAATAATAGTTGGAGTAAATGAATTTATAAATAAAGAAGAAAAGGTAGTTAAAATATTTAGAACAGATCCAAAAGTTGAAGAAATTCAAAGGAAAAGAATAGAGGAAGTTAAAAGGAATAGAGATAATCAAAAAGTCAAAGAAGCTTTGGAAGAAGTTAGAAGGGCTTTTCTTGATCCAAGTATAAACATTGTATATCCTATATTAAAAGCTGTAAAAGCTTATGCTACACTTCAAGAAATAATGGATATTGGTAGAGAGATCTATGGAGGTTGGAAAGAGCCTGACTTATTATAGGGAAATAATAAATTCTTTACCAAAGAAAATTAAAATATTAGTTGCAAAACCAGGTCTAGATGCTCATGATAGAGGAGTTCATGTATTAATAAGAGCCTTTAGAGATGTAGGAATGGAAGTAATATATTCAGGCATATTATCTACTGTAGATCAAATAGTTCAAACTGCAATAGATGAAGATGTTGATATAGTTGCTTTAAGCTCAATGAATGGTGCTCATATGGTTCATTTCCCTGCTGTAGTTGAGAAATTAAAAAATAAGGGAGCAAGTGATATATTAGTTGTAGGAGGAGGAATAATTCCTGAAGAAGATAAACCAAAATTAGAAGCAATAGGAGTTACAGGGAATTTCAATCCAGGTACTCCTTTAGAAGTAATAATAAGACATATAATTGAAAGGTTTGTTAAAGAAAGATTAAAAATACAAAACTTTAAATTTTAAGATTTTCCCTTAGTTTTAAAATTGCTTCAAGAAAATGTTTTCTTTCTTCTTCAACAATGTCTTCCCAAAAAATTTCTCCATTAGCTATTTTATCCATGTTTTCTTCAACTTTCGAAGTAAATTCTGGTGTAATATAGTTACCCCAAACTTTTTCTAAAATTTCTATAAGCTTATTTCCTTTTTCTGTAGGATAAAGTGTTCTTCCCTTTTTATTAACGTAGTTTCTTTCTTTTAATACTTCTATTATATACGGTCTTGTACTCTTTGTACCAATTTTTACTTCTTCCATTTTTGCAATTAAAGAGCTTTCTGTATATCTATTTGGCGGTCTTGTTTGCTTTTCTTCGATGTTTATTTTATTTATTTTATAAAGATTGTTAATTTTAAAATCATCAATATATTCTTCTTCATATTTAGAATAAAATATTTCTAAAAAACCTTTACTTAAGATCTTTTCTCCTTCAGCTATGAATTTTTCTCCTTCAACTTCTCCTATAACTTTTA
>JAVVGB010000079.1:0-5369 GCA_032249315.1 Thermoproteota archaeon | reverse complement strand
AGACCAAAGAAAATTTATTCTTCACAAATTTTTATAGCTAAGCAAATCTTATCTAGATTTCTTTTCTTGCAAACTTTTTTCTAATTCAATTATACTTATTACTAATCCTGCATGAGGAAATATATGTGGAAAATTGCCTCTATGTTCTAATGTTTCGCTATCTAAATGCTCACCAAAAAGTATTAAGTTTGTTGAACAGTCGATCATTTTCTTTATAATTTTCCTAGCTTTATTAAATTCCCCAAGTCTTATATAAACTCTAGCAAGCCAAGAAGAACAAAGTAAAAAAGGATGCTGTGTTTTACCTAAGAAATCTCTTTTGTACCTAAGAAGAAGTCCAAAGGAAACCTGCAATTCGTTTTCTATACGCTTCAATGTAGAAAGGAATCTCTGATCCTTAGCATCGATGAAGTCATATAAAGGAAGAGTTAAAAGAGAAGCATCAACATCCTTAGAACCATAGTATGAAGTAAATGAATTCATTTCATTGGAATATCCGTTTATTAAAATATCTTGTCTTATTTCTTCTGCAACTCCCTTACATTCTTGAGACAATTCTTTATAGCCTAATTTGAAAGCCAACTTTGAAGTTCTATCCATTGCAACCCAGTTCATCAATTTTGTATGAACGAAGTGTTCTTCAATACCCCTTTCTTCCCAAAGACTAGTACTCTTGTTTCTCCAAGATTTCTTAACCCAATCAACTATAGCTTCAATAACCCACCAATTTTGAATGATATATTCAGCATCATTTGTAGCCAAAAAATATTCATAAATACAGTTCATGAAACTACCTTCGGTATCCATTTGAAGTTGAAGATATGCAGAATTGCCAATTCTTACAGGTTTTGAATTCTTATATCCGTCAAGCCATTCAATTTCTTCTTCAGCGATAGGTTCAGTTCCATCAACAGGATATAATGGATGGTCAAAAGGTTTTGAAGAAGGATCTACTACGCTGAATAGAAAATCAAGCGCATGCTTAGCTTGCGTTATCAAATTAGCCTTTATCAATGCTTCAATCGCATATGTTGCATCCCTTACCCAAACATATCTATAATCCCAATTTCTATCCGAACCTATTATTTCAGGTAAAGAAGTTGTTGGAGAAGCAATTATACCGCCCGAAGGTCTATACATTAAAGCTAATATTGTAATTAAAGATCTCATATAGGCATCCCTGAATTCTTCACTTACAGGTTTTACATCCTTCACATTATCTTCCCAAAAAAGTAGGAAATATTTTAAAGATTCATAAGGATCGGGATAAACTATTGCTCTTTGACTAAATAAACCATACCTTAGATCCCTCGTATAAAGTAGAAACAAATATCCTTTTCCTGGCTCTACAATTATTTTGGATGAATTTTCCAATGTATATTTACCATTTATCGATAATTCCAATCCTTCTTTGCTCGTAGGATTCTTAAAAATTAAACCTTTATCCACAACTTCAACAGCTGGATTTATCAAACCATAGTTGAATACAGGCTTTATATCTACAACAAAAGGAATTTCAGA
The DNA here is from genome assembly GCA_032249315.1 of Thermoproteota archaeon. Lineage (GTDB taxonomy): Archaea > Thermoproteota > Thermoprotei > Gearchaeales > Gearchaeaceae > SCGC-AAA471-B05. The sequence goes on along the minus strand of JAVVGB010000079.1, from coordinate 3,848 downwards.
TTCAAATAATCTAATTATAGCAGGCAAGCCTAAAGGCAAAAAATCAATTAATTTAAGCACTCCCTTATCACTTGAGAAGATTGTTTGTAAAGCTGTGGAATTTCCTAGATATGATACTTTGATCTTACATTCATAAACTGGTTTAATTTGGTAATAACCTCCATTATCTTCATCTAGGATCTTTGTAAATACAGATGGCGAATCAAATCTAGGACATGGAAACCAGTCAATGCTTGCGTTTAATTCTAATGCAGAAGTAAGTCCGTTGCTTAAAAATGCGTAATATTCCACTACCATATAGAATAATAATTTATTTAGGTTTGGTGATATTTATATTTTCAAAATCTGATTGCGAAGCTTGGTATTTTTCCATTAAACTCTTTAATTTTTTTGAAGTTAGTAAACTGAACATATTATTCATAATAAAACTTAAACTAAGCAAAAATAAATTTTAATAAAAATTAACTTTAATATTACTTTAGTATTACTTGTTAATTTTAACTATATACCATTTCTTATGTTTCTCAACCTTAAACTAAATTTTTAAAATTAATTCAATAGCTCATCATGACTTCTGAATGGTGGGTTTTTATATATCTTGACTAAATAATTTATGGGTAGGACACAGCCATCTTTAACAAGGATAATAGATTTGGAATTGGAAAAACTAGATAAAATTGCAAACAAACTAAGAGATGAAGAGCTTGCTGAGATTATTAAAGAAGCAAAGGAGAATGTTAGGAAAATCGAAGAAGCTGTTCAAGATGAACTTGTAGATCCTTTGGAGGTGATCTTGCTTGCCTTCCTCGTATCTAATAGGTTACGTAATAGACGCAATACCTAAGTATAACAAAATTGAGCTAATATTAGACGGCTTTAGAAAAGCAAGCGTTAAAACTACATATCCAATATATGTTATAACAGAAGAACCTAGCAAAATAATGCAAATACCTGATATAGTTAGTTATCATGAAGAAGAATGGAAAACAATAGATAACAAAAAAATGAAAGTCTACAGATTTGAAAGCAGATCAATAGAAGCTTATTATTATCTCAAGAATAAAGTTGAGATTGTTAATGAATTTCCTAGCATTATTTCCCAAACTTTAGAAAGATTAAAAGCTTTACCTATGCATAAAGTTAAAATTGAAGAAAACAAGGTTGAATTGCTAGAAAATGAAAATTCTCTGGATTTTCCTGATATCAAGTATGTAAAAGTGGAGCTTGAGGATTGGTACGGAAAGTCTACTAAAGGAAATCGCTATGTTCTTTACTTAAACGGAAAAATTAAAGAAACAGGAGATATAAGAGATCTAGAAATAGAAGCAGATGTCGCTGAATGTTCTGGAATAAGCTACGATAAAGTTAGAGCTTCGGTAAAGATACTGGAAGAGAAAAAGAAATCTCCTGTAAGTGTTAAGGGATTAATTGAATGGAGCAAAACTGCTAAGGTTTTATTAAGGGAAATAAGATATGCTACAATAGGTAAAGCTTTAACTACTAATGAAGCATGGGTAGCATTGAAAAAGAAAATTCTGATACCAAGAATTAAGATCAATGTTGAAAAGGAAAGGAGTTTTGATGAATTAGTTTTCGCAGATAAAGGCGGGCTAATACTTTTTCCTAACACAGGCTTTTATGAAGATGTTTATCAATTAGATTTTTCTTCAATGTATCCTTCAATCATAGTTAAATATAATATATCAGCAGAAACAATAGATGCATGCGATGATCTTAAAACTCCTCTTCATAATATATGCTTAAAGGAAAAAGGAATTGTTCCTGAAGCTTTGGAAAGATTAATAGAAAGAAAGAATAAACTTAAAGCGATCGATGAAGAAAGAGCTGAAGCGATAAAATGGATGCTCGTAGCTTCCTTTGGATATCTTGGATATAGAAATTCAAAGTTCGGTAAAATAGAAGCCTATGAGATGGTAACATATTTTGCAAGAGAAATAATGAGAAAGGCTATAGAAATAGCTAAAAAGAACAATTTAATTGTAATCCATGGGCTTATAGATTCTTTATTTGTAAAAGGAGAAAACATTGAAAGCTATATTGAAGAAGTTGAGAAGGAAACAGGTTTAAAAATGAAAATTGAAGCAAAATTTGATTGGGTTATATTTACAAAAAATAGATCTGAACAACCTTATCCCCAAAGATACTTTGGAAAGCTTAAAAACGGTGGAATGAAGATAAAAGCTGTCATAAAGGATAACATGCCCAACCTGATAAAGGAATTCCTTAACAACGTTTTTAAAGAACTAGAAAAAGCCTCTTGTTATAATGAAGTCAAGGAAATAATTGAGAACTTTGATCTAAGAGAATATAAAAGAAGAGCATTTTATGGCAAACCAATAGATTATGTTTTATGGATAAAAGGTAAGCCTTACTTGAGGAATTCAAAAGGTTTCTATAGAGCTGAGCTTGGATATAAAGGTCATGATCCTTATTATTATCTTGAATATTTAGAAAGAGTATATAAAGATCTTTTGTCATGGATCTCGTAAAAGAATTGGAATTTGCTTATATTACAGGTTTAGAAGAAATAGATGTTTATCTTAAAAATGAAGAAATAATAGAATTTTACTCAACAAGCTCGGAAGCTTTGGATTTAATATATCATAGAACAATTGTTTTGCTTTCACCTCTGAATTTACTAATTGTTAAAACTTATGGCGGTCTTAATCCTTTGCTCATTAATACTTTCAAAAGGATCATAGGAAAGCATAAAATAGATTTAGGAATAAGGAGAGCATTTAAAGCTGAAGAAATCGCAGAATCAATAAGAAGTTTTGATATAAATGAAAAGCTAATTATTTATAATCCATATTCTTTCAAAAAGCTTTATGCAAACATAATAGGAGCTATAAAATCAAGAAGAACAAGAACAATAATATTTTCTTTGATGAATAGAAGGAAAGAAGGTAGCACTTTTGGTTTACATATTGCTCATACCGTAATAGAAATAAAGGAATATAGAAAAGGTTTAGGCTTTAAATTCATAAAAAGTCCTATTGTAGGCAACATAGAAATTAAAATTCCTTTAACTTCAATATTAAGCAATTACAAAATAGAATTAACTAATTGGTTTATTTTGAAAAATATATAGATCAAAAATATAAGGAAATTTTTTCATAATTAAAATGATAAAATTCATATGATAAGAAATCTAAATAGAACGGCTAAGTTTAATGTAATGATTTCAATATTGGCTTCTATAATAATATTTTCAACAGTCGCTATTTTTTATTATTATAATTTGTCAACATTCTCTTCTACCGCTTCGACTATAAATGAAGAATTAATCATAAACTGGTCGAAAGTGGTTACAAGTAAAGATTATCCAAGTATCGAAAGTTTCAATAAAGAGATAAACAAAAATATTTTAACAAGGTATGCTACGATAATTTACATAAGAAATGATATTGAAATTTATTATGTTAGATTTTATATAGGATATAAATATGGTTTAATGTATATATTTAATAAGAATTATAATAAAATTTGGATTGATTGTAATTATGCAATTGTTGACTATCTTGATAAAAATAAAAATCGTATAAATGGTGTATCATTTATTGTTCCCGGATGTCCTTTACCCTTCTCCAATAATAAAGGAGCGAAAGAAATACCACCTAATGAAATTGACAGTATTTATTTTATGGTAGATCCTGAAAAAACAATTTCAAATGATATAAGTTACATTCAAATTAAGATCAATTATCTTAAATATGAAAACAATGAATGGGTATTAAATACTATTGTAACACCTCCTATTCAGATAGAAGCTAACATGGAAAATGTTTGGTAAAGTTCTTTTATTTTTTAGTTTTTTAGTATTTTTT
>JAVVGB010000078.1:0-5396 GCA_032249315.1 Thermoproteota archaeon | reverse complement strand
TTTTAGGTCTTCATCACTTAATTTCCAGCCATAAGCTCCCATGTTTTCAACAATTTTTGCTTTGCTAAAAGCTTTTGGAATCGCCACAACATTTTCCTTTATTATTAACCAGTTTAAGGCTACCTGTGCAGCAGTCTTATTGTATTTTTTACCTATTTTAGAAAGAAACTCATAATATTTTCCTTTCAATAGCTCTCCTCTGGCTAAGGGACTGTAAGCTATAACTGTTATTTTGTTTTTTCTGCAAAAGTCCAAAAGATCCTTCTCGATATCTCTTACCAATAGACTGTACTCAACCTGATTTGAAACGATTTCATATTTTGAAAGAGCATTCATTGCTTCAATTGTTTCTTCTACACTAAAGTTGCTTATGCCTATGTATCTTATTTTTCCTTCATTTGCAAGTCTCTCCATAGCTCTCATCGTTTCTTTTATAGGAATGCTTGGATTTGGCCAATGTAATTGATACAAATCTATGTAGCTTGTTTTAAGCCTTCGCAAGCTTCTTTCGCATGCCTTTATTACATCTTCATATCTAAAGTTCGTTGGCAAAACCTTTGTTGCAATAAATACTTTTTCTCTAATTCCCTTTATCGCTTCTCCTATAAGTTCTTCAGAATGACCTGCGCCATACATTTCAGCCGTATCTATGAAATTCATTCCTATTTCAACAGCAAATCTTATTATTTCTATTGCCAATTCATCATTGGAATAATCTGGATAGCTGAATCCTCCTATCCCCCATGTACCAAGTCCCAATGCTGGAATCTTTTCTCCTGTTTTGCCCAATTCCTTATATTCGATTTTTATTTCCATTTTAATAAAATTGGAAGAATTTCCTCTGCCAACTTATTAAGTATCTTCACATCTTCTTCATTGAAATAATTTAATTTATCGCTTTCCACATCTATTACACCAATTATTTCATTATCCTTTTTTATCGGAATAACAATTTCTGATTTTGTTTCGACAAAGCACATTCTATACTGTTTATCCTTTGTTACATCAGATATTATTTTCATTTGTCCAGTTAGCCCAACATAACCAACATTTCCAACACCTAAGGGAAATTCGCTACAAGGCGGCAAAGGGCCTTTGTATGCAACTCTTTTCATCAAATTTCCCTCTTTAATGTATACGCCTATCCAGAAATAATTCCTAAGCTTTTTAACTTCTTCAAGCTTTTTCTCAATTTCCATAAATATAAAATGTTAGACAAAATTTAAATTAAAAAATTAAAAATAAATCATTATAAAGAAAGAAAATTATAATTTATTCAATGAGAAAAGGAATAGATGAAAAAGATTTAAGGATATTGGAAATTCTTCAAAAAAATGGCAAAATGACTAGCAAGGAAATATCTAAAACTCTTAAAATTCCAATAACAACGGTTTTTACAAAGATAAAAAGAATGGAGAAGGAAGGAATTATTAAAGAATATAGAGCTATTGTTGATTCCAATAAGCTTGGTTATAATACTTTAGCTTTTATATTAGCTTCTGTTTCCTATAGAACTGAAAAGGAAAATAAAATATTATCTCAAAGAGAAATAGCTAAAGAAATAGCTAAGTTTCCTGAAGTTCAAGAAGTACATATAATAACAGGAGATTGGGATTTGCTAATTAAAATAAGAGAAAGGGATGTGGAGAAAATTGGAAAATTTGTTATAGATAAACTTAGATATGTAGCAGGAATAGAGAAAACTTTAACTTGTGTAGTTTTTGAAACTGTGAAAGAGACTACTTATTTACCTGTTGAAAATAATTGGATAAAAAAAGGTTAACTTTATCAATATTCTAAGGTAACATTACAGCCGCAGCTATGCAAGTAACCCATTCCTTCTTTCTACCTATCGCTGATTGTGTTATATTCATTGTTTTAACAATTTTCCCTGAAAATAACCATTGTTGTTTCTGTTCATCCCAACTTTTTTCAGGATCTATTTCCAAACCCAGTCTTGATGCTAGCATATAAGCAGCTATGTCTTCTGCATATTCTCCAGCTTCTTCATCTGTCATACCATAAGCATGAAATTCTGAAAGATAACCATAAAGCGTGGGATCTTGAGGAATAGCAACACCAATTGAAGCTGCAATTAATCTATTTGGCTCGTTTGTTTCAATTCTGCTTAAAACACAAAAAATTATTTGACCTGGTTTTAGTAAACTTAGACCTTCTTTTTTGCTTATTATTTTAGCTCCAGGAGGTATGATACTTGATATTGGTACTATATTGCAATGAGCTATTCCAGCATCTCTTAAAGCAATTTCGAAGCTAGCTAATTTATCTTGATGTCTTCCCACACCTTTTGTTAAGAATATCCTTTTTGGTACAAATGTAAAATATTCTTGTGTACCCATAATTAAAAATAGTTAAAATATTTAAAAATATTCTTCTTTTTTATAATCTTTATTTAATTTTTAATTATATCTTATTGTTTTGAAGAAATTTAACGTAATGAAATAAAGCTTAAATATGTATTAACATAAATAAAACAAAATGTTGAATGGGAAAAGAAAAAACTAATGTAATTTTAATGAGTTTAACTTGGTCTATAATGAATCCTTTTGGTGCTGCAGTAAATACTTATGCTATATTGTTTTGGGAAAGTTTGGGAGCAGATCCTTTAATTATAGGAATTATATCTTCTGCTTATTTAATTTCCATTTCATTCTCAAGACTAATAGGCGGTTATTTGGCTGATGCAATAGGAAGAAAGAAAATTATTGTATATATGACTGTTGTATATGGCCTTTCAAATTTTATTCTTGCTTTAGCTGAAAATTGGTTACATATACTTATTGCCCAAATTGTAATTGGTTTTTCTCTAATGTATCAGCCTGCTATAAGTTCATTAATAACTGAAAGTCTTCCAAAAGAAATAAGAGCAAGAGGAATAGCTATAGCTGGTGTAACTGGAGGATTTACTTCATTTTTTGGTCCTCCATTGGCAATTTTAACAGTAAACATTTTTGGATTAAAGAATGGTATGAGAGTTCTTTATATTCTCTTAGCGATTTCAGCTATAGTTAGTTCAATAATTAGATTAAAATTAAGGGAAACACTAAAAAATAGTACAAAAGTTAAATTAAAAGAATCAATAGAATATTACAAGAATGCTTTAAAAGAATTTAAAAGCAAATTAATAACCTTAACGATAATTTTTTCCTTGATTGCATCTATATCTGGTATTTATGGCACATTTATTCAGCTCTTTTCTGTATCTTATTTAGGAATAAGTTTGACGGAATGGGGACTTTTGGTATTTATTTCACAAATTATAGGAATGATAGGCACTTTGTTATCAGGTTATCTTGCAGATAAATGTGGAAGATTGTATGTGGTTTTCTTAAATACAGTTTTTATAACGATAAGTTATTTTATGTTATTTTTAACTTTTTTAAGCGCATTTTTATTTGTTTTTCTTGCTACAATGTTTATAGCTTTATTTAACTCTGCTCCTGCAATAGAGGCAACAATATCTGAAAGATCTAGTGAAGCTAACAGAGGAAAAATTTTTGCTATCTTTGCTTTAATAAGGGATTTATTGGCATCACTTGTAATTTTAATAGCTGGCTTTGTATATAATTTGTCTCCCAAAAACCTAATTATTTTTGGTCTTTTACTAAGCTTGTCTATTGTTTTTGTTTTGAAAATTAAACTTAACCATACATTGTTCCCTTCGGAGGTTGTTTCTGGAAAGAAGGTATTTTAATCTCACCAAACACTTTCTCATATTCTTTTACATGAAAATCCATTATTTGTGCTAAACTCTTAAACTGAACAGGAGACATTTTTAATTCCGCAATTATTTCCCTTTCAATTGTATCTATTACCATTGAACCATCAGGATTAGTTTTGGGAACAATTTTATCTTGAAATATTATTATTGTTCCTTCGTTTGGATTTAATCCAACCATTGCTCCTGAGATATGGTATACTTTATAATCAGGTGCTTTTTTAGTTTCAAATCTTGGTAAAGACATAAATAATAATTAACGATTAATAATTTAAAATTAAAATAAAAGTTACAATTTTTTATTTTTATGACTTACAGGCTATTTTGGGAAGATCCTTATATGAAAGAATTTGATGCAAAGGTTCTAAATATTGAAGGAAACAAAGTAATTTTGGATAAAACATGCTTCTACGCAACTTCTGGAGGACAGCCAAATGATACTGGAAAGTTGAATGAAATTAATGTAGTAGACGTATTTTATGATCAAAATGAAAATATTGTTCATGTATTAGAAAAAGAACCAAACTTTAAAATAGGAGATCTCGTTCATGGTGTAATTGATTGGGATAGGAGATATAAAATAATGAGATTACATACAGCGATTCATATAATTTCTGCGGTAATCGTTAAAAATTTTGGTAATGTGAGCATAACAGGAAGTCAAATATATCCTGATAGAGCAAGGGTTGATTTTAGTCTTGAAAAATTAGATGAAAATGTTGTTAAATTTATTGAAGAGAAAGCCAATGAAGTTGTTAGAATGAATTTGCCTGTAATAGCTAGGATAATTACTAAAGAAGAATTGGAAGCAAATCCAAGTTATTATAGATTAGCTGACAGATCTCATTATGAAAAATTCAAAATATTAAGGGTTGTTGAAATTAAAGATCTTGATGCACAGCTTGATGGAGGAACTCATGTAAAATCAACAGGCGAAGTTGGATTAATTAAAATAGTTAAAAGAGAAAATAAAGGAAAGTTTAATAGAAGGATTGTAATCCAAGTAGAATAAAAATTATAGTTAGCTTTGAACTAATAAGGATAAAATACTTGGAGATTTCTCTAATTCTGGTATTTTTATCTTGAACTGATTATAAACTGAATAATATTTCCGTGCATCATCTGCAAAAATTAAAACAGCACATCCTTCATCTCTTATCTTCATTGCTGCAGCTAATACTGCTCCTGAAGAAGGTCCAATTAGCAATTTTTCTTTTTCATAAGCTAACTTAACTGCTTCAAAAGCTTCCTCATCACTCACTGTTATCCATTCATCTATTACATCTATTCTTCTCATTAATACATCAGGAATTCCCGATTCTTCCAAATTCCTTAATCCTTGTATATGATGATTCCTTTGAGGCTGCACAGCTATAACCTTAACCTTTGACTTTTCCTTTAAATATAAGCCTGCTCCTGTTATTGTTCCTCCGGTTCCTATTCCGGAAATAAAGTGTGTTACTTCACCTTTTGTATCATTCCATATTTCTGGTCCTGTTCCTTCATAATGAGCAAGGAAATTAGCTTCATTCTCGTACTGATTTGGCATAAAATATTTATCAGGATACTTTTTTACGAAGGATCTGGCTAAAACAATACATTGATCTGTTCCTTTGCCTACTCTAGGGCATAGATCATCTGGTGTTTCTATTAATTC
>JAVVGB010000077.1:0-5399 GCA_032249315.1 Thermoproteota archaeon | reverse complement strand
AAGAAAAATTCAATGTAAATGTTTATATAGAAATAACAGATGATGAAAAATTCTTAGAAAAAGATTATCTTAGTTATGAAGAAGTCCAGAAATGGGCTTATGAAAATGTTTTAGATATTATAGCTGTTGGCTTTGATCCTGATAAAACCTTTATATTTTATGATAGTGAATACATAAAGAATGTTTATCCTTTATTAATAAAAATAGCGAAAAAGATTAATTATTCTCTTGTAAAAGCAGTTTTTGGTTTTAAAGAAAGCACAAATATAGGAATGATATTCTTTCCATGTCTTCAAATTATTCCTACTTTTTTTGAAAAAAGAAGATGTTTAATTCCAGCAGCAATAGATCAAGATCCTTATTGGAGAATACAAAGAGATTTGGCTGAAAGCTTAGGATATTATAAAGCAGCAATGATTTCAAGTAAATTCTTTCCTCCTTTAACAGGTATTGAAGGTAAAATGAGCTCTTCAAAACCTGAAACTGCAATATGGCTAACAGATGAGGAGGAAAAAATAAGGAAGAAAATATTTAGATATGCTTTCTCTGGAGGCCAGCCTACAGTTGAGCTTCACAGAAAATATGGTGGAAATCCAGAAATAGATGTAAGTTTTCAATGGTTATATAACTTTTTCGAAGAAGATGATGAAAAAATAAAGAAGATCGAAGAAGATTATAAAAGCGGTGCGTTACTTTCTGGAGAGCTAAAACAAATTCTTATTGAAAAACTTGTGGTTTTTATAAACAAGCATAAGGAAAAAAGAGAAAGAGCTAAGGAACTTGTACATGTTTATAAATATGAAGGAAAATTGGCAAAAGAAATGTGGAATAAAATTTATCTTTAAAATTTCTTTATAGTTTAGAATGAAATGGTTTATTACAGGTGAACCTGCAAGCGGAAAGACAACTTTAGTTTTCTTAATAACTGAAAGATTAAAAGAATTAGGAATCAAAGTTGACGGGATAATAACAAAGGAATTAAGGGAAGGAGGAGAAAGAATAGGTTTCCAAATTATAGATATCAAAACTAAAAATAAAGGAATTTTGGCTTCAAAAAAGCTAAAAATAAATGGACCAAGGCTGGGTAAATATGTAATAAATTTAGAAGATATAAGGTATGTAGCTGTTGAAGCTTTAAATAGAGCTTTAAATGAAGCAGAAATAATAGTTTGTGATGAAATAGGTACAATGGAATTATTCAGCGAAGATTTTAGAAAAATTGTAGAAAAAATACTAAAGTCTGAAAAACCTTTGCTTGCTGTTTTGCACAGAAAGCATCTTAATTATTACGATATTGCATCTTCTAATAAAAAATTAATAAATTTAACAAGAGACAATTGGGGTCAAGTATTGAGTTCTTTGGGTGATGAGATATTAAAATATTTTGAAACACAAAAACAGTTTTTAAAAAAGTAGGATTATAAAAATATTCTTTATAAATAATATTGATGTTAAATAGAGAAAGATTTGTTTTCGAAACTAAAAATAAGGTTAAATTATTAGCTGAGAAATTAAAAGAAGAAGAAAAACAAATAATAAATATTAATGAATTTTATGAAAAAATTGATTTAGCGAATTTAAATCAAAGATACTTTAATGATTATTACGAAAATTTATCATTAATTGAATTTTCAAAGAAAATTAAACCTAAATTTTATTATGAAAAAATAAGAGGAGCCTCTGAAAATCTTTGGGCTTCTAATCAATTATCAAAGTTTAAAGTAATTGGAATAGATACAAGCGAATTAATATCAACTCATATAATTCCTCTGTTTTTCATTATAAATGTAGGTATTTTTGCTTACGATTACCAGCAAACAAAGTATTTGGAAAGGAATTTTCCCTTTTTCTATAATAGTTATGATTTGGAAAATTTAATAAAAGAAGAAGGTTTGCCAAAGTGGGCCATCGAGTACTTAAGATTAGATTGTGAATTAAAAACAATAGAAGAAATAACCAATGATTTTAATATCTCTGATTCTTTTGCATTTTTCGATGAGAGTTTTTCAGCATCTTATCTTTATTCTTATGGTCAAAATGTTAGAAGCAAAATGCTTTCAAAAATTAAAGATAATTTGAATACATTAATTAAATACGATATTTATCCTATTTCGATTTATTATACCTTAAGTAAAACTTTTGTTCTAGCTTTAAGTAAAACTTATGATGTTAATTTTAAACATATAAACGATAGAAGTTTCTTTAATTGTGTATTAGAAGAAGGAGAAAGAAGTCCAATATTTAAAGTAAAAAGTTTATTTTTAGATGAGGTAGAATTGAATATTTATGCATTTTATATAAAAATATCTAAAGACAATATATTAAGAGTTGAATTTCCTGAAGAAATTAAAGATAAAGCTGATCTAATACATGAGATAGTTTATTTGCAAAGTGCGATTGGTAATGGATATCCTTATTGTATGCAAAGAGCACATGAAGCAGCTTACATGGATGATAATGATAAACGATTTATTCTTAGCTATGTTAATGAGCAATTAAGAAGAGAAGCAAAAAATTATCAATTAATTTTAACAAAAAAAGAGGAAAGAAAAATATTTAGGATAATATGACGGATTGGTTATCTAAAATAAAAGAAATAAGTGTTGAAGATTCTCTAGGAGAAATAGTTTCTTCTTCTAATTTGTCATTTAAGTTTCAAGTATATAACTTGAAAAGATCTCCAGAATATTCTTCAATTGTAATTGTTCTTGCTGGAGACTTATTAATAAACGGTGTAATAACTAGTATACAAATGAATCCTAAAGATGCATTGGCTCTGGGAACACCTTCACCTCTTAAAAGAACAAGGGAACAAATAGAAAAGGATTACGCTGATATAAAGGATAAATTGGTAATGACTTGTGAAGCAGTAATCATAGGATATTACGAAAATGGAAAATTTTATCAAAAAATACCTAGACAAATTCCATGGATCCATGATCTAGTTTTTCAAGCCCCCTCTCAGTATATTAGGGACTTTCATATAATGAATAACAATTATAAGCTAAGTTATTTACCATTGGTTTATAATTCTTTATCTAAGGAAGAAAAGATTTCATTTAGTTTCTTCATGGACACCTTTATAGGATATATATCACTATTTTTTGAAAAGGAAGAAATGGATAAAATAATAAGATCTATACAAGAAAGTTTAATATTGAATGGATTAGATTACTTAATCGAAAATTTAAATGAAATATACATTAATTTATGAAAAATGAAATCTTAATAAATGAATGAAAAAATAAGAATTGGTCAAGTAATAGGAGCAAGTTTATCTAATGGAATATTTGTTCAACTGAGCAGATCTTCTTTTGTTGAAGAAATTCCTTCAAATTCTCTTGTAGTAATACAAGGAGATAAAAGGAAATATTTAGGTTTAATAGCAGATATTTCGTTAATAAAAGGAACAAATCATGCTAGCAAATTGGCAAACATTGAAAGTAGATTTCCAAGTGATAAATCTAGAAATTTAACAAAAAACACTAAGGAATTATTTAGTAGTTACGGAGTTTTTTCTTCAGCAATACATATAATACCACTTTCGCAAACTGCCAAAAATTCAACAGAAGATGTAGATACGATTCCTTCTTATTTATCTGTAGTATCCCCTGCTACTAAAGATGATGTTGAAATATTTTATGGAAAAGTAGATAACAGGTTAAACTGGGGTATAGGATTTGTAAAGTCTTCATTAAAGGAATCCGAAGAAAACATTTTAATACCGATCAATCTTGACGTTCTTGTTCGTGGTTCTTTTGGTATATTTGGTAAAGCTGGTACTGGTAAAACTATGTTAGGAAACATCATTGCAGGTTTAATAATATTAGGTAATAAAACCAAAAGTTTTGAAAAAGAAGTTAAACTTTTAATCTTCGATATGCATAGCGAATATGGATTAAAAGTAAAAGATCAGCATGGAAGAGATTATGAAGATGGTGTGGGAAGAATATTTAAGAACGATTTTCTAATTTTATCTCCCGATCATACTTTAGCTGAAGAATACGGATTAGAAAAATTTGAAATTAAAATAGAGAACATAACTGAGGAATATATTATAAACGTAAAGGAAGTGTTTGATCTAAGTGATGCTTTTATTAATTATTTATATGATTATAAGGCAATATATAACGAGATTTTTGAAAAAGTTGCAAAAAAATATGGCATTAATATTGACTTAAAGAATCCTTGGATACATTATCTTTTTGATGATTTACCTTTATTAAAGGATAATAAGAAGACATTGGAGGAAATAGAGCGTGAATTTAAAACTGCAGTAAGAGAAAAAATATCACCTGGAGCTATATATGCTTTAAGTTCTGGTAAAAGTAAATTAAAATATCTAAGCAGGGTCGACTTTATTTCTAAAAATTCGGGAGAAGATTCTGTTAAAAAAATAATTAATGAATTATTTGATGGAAATAGGAGCGTTATAATAAGTATGGGAAGATACGGGGATGATCTAAGAGCTTACACTTTTATTGCTAATATTATCTCAATGAAAATATGGAATACAGCAGTGAATAGAATAATGAAAGGAGAAGAATTAAAATACAAAATTATAATATTTTTAGAAGAGGCACACAAGTTTCTTTCTCCTGAAGGATATTATAAAAATCCCTTTGGTGATATAGCTAGGGAATTGAGAAAAAGAGGCATTCTTTTATGTATTATAGATCAAAGACCATCACAAATTGCTGAAGATGTTATTGCTATGCTTTGGAACAGTTTTGTTTTTTCCTTAACAGAAGCAAAAGATATTACAAGCGTTACTAGGAATCTTAAATTTTCATCTTTATTCGAATCTGTTATTTCAAATTTAAAGAGAAGAGAAGCGTTAATTTTTGGTGAAATGATAAAGATTCCAGCTGTTGTAACAATAGTTGATTATAAAGAAATGGTTAAATATCTTAAACGTGTTTATGAAAACCAAAAAACTCTTGTTGAAATACCTGGTTATTAAGTTTTTAAAATAGATTTTGTTTTGTATCCTGTTAGCATTCCTTTTTTACCATCGACTTTTATTTCTTCAATGTAAATGTTTTCCTCATCGATACTTATTAAATTAAATGAATTTCCAAACCTTCCTCTTGTTCTTAAGCATGAAACTGTTCCTGCATTTACCAAGACTGTATTATTTATTTTTATAGACCATGGAACATGTCTATGACCCATTAAAACTAAATTAACATTATTTCTTAAAACTAATTCTAGAACGTCTCCTGCATCTTCTAAAACATTTACTTCTCTGCCTGAATATGGGACTGGTATTAAATGGTGATGGAAAACAATTATTTTAAAATAAGAATCTCCTATCTCAGATAATCTTTGTTGTAGATAAAACTGTCTTCTTCTTCCCAACCTTCCTTCATCTCTATCTGGTTGCGGACTATTCATTA
>JAVVGB010000076.1:0-5435 GCA_032249315.1 Thermoproteota archaeon | reverse complement strand
ATATTAAGGCTTATAAAAGAGGATGAGGAGTTTAGATATGCCATCATTGGCTTACTAGGCTTACATAGGTTAGATAAGATTGAAGAAGCAATACTAAGGTTAACCGAAAATGTTGCTAAATTGGCTGAGCTTCAAGCTAAAACTGAAGCTAGACTTGCTAAAGTTGAAGAAAGATTATTTAAAGTTGAGGAAAGGCTAGAAGAGCATGATAAAAAATTTATTGCAATTGAGGAAAGGTTGGAAGAGCATGATAAAAAATTCAATGCAATATTAGAAGAATTAAAAGGTCTTAAATTAGTTACTGATGAGATAAGCGTTACTATAGGTTCGATAACAAGAAGATATGGTAAAGATTTGGAGAAAACAATTCTTAAAATATATAAAGATCAATTAATACAAATGGGAATAAATCCAGATAATGCTAAAAGATTTAGATATATAGATAAGGAAGGTAAATATGGAATAAAAGGAAAAGAGTATGAGTTCGATATAGTTGTAAGCGATGATGCTATTGATGTAATAGAAGTTAAGACACATGCATCTAAGGATGATGTAGAGTGGTTCAATGATAAGGTTGAGCGTGTTAAAAGTGAATTTGGTAAACCTTTAAAAAGGAAGGTTATGGTAGCTGTTCATATTGATGAAGATGCATTGGATAGGGCAAATGAGCTTGGCATCAGCGCTATATATGGTCATGTGATTCCTGTCTGATCCCGTTTTGAGTCGAGGTTACATCTCCAAAGGGATTTAAGATAGCGCAAGCCATTTTTATATTAGCTCTTCATATATAAACGTATTACTCTTGCCAATATTATAAAAGGTAATGACACTATTACCATTACAGCAGCTGTGGTTACCGCTGCTTCAGCACCGTAATAAGAATAATAGGAATATATTAAAACAGATGTTGAGCTAACGCCATAAAAAGGATAATGAAGGACATAGTAAGCAACGATAACAATTGAACCAAATTCGCTCATGGCTCTGCTAATTGAGATCAAAGAAGCTAGAATAATTCCTTTATAGGAATTTGGCAATATAACTCGGTATAGTATTCTAATTCTTGAAGATCCTAAAGATAAAGCAAAATATTCATGATCTCTAGGCATAGATTCAAAAAAAGATTGTAAAGTTCTAATGTATATTGGAGCGGAGACCAAAACAAGGGCAATAGTTAATCCTAGATATGTATTGAAAAAGTTTATGCCTATCGATTGAAGAAATTGACCTGTTGGAGTAATAGGGCTATTGAGAATTAACAATGCCACTCCAATTATAGGATGTGGAATAGATGCAGGTATATCTGTTAGAATATCATGTATTAATAACTTCTTTCTTGCTAAATCATAAGCTAAAGGAGTGAAAAGTAAAAATGAAATAAAAGAGGCTGTTGCTGAAGAAGATAAAGTTAGTATTATTGAATTCATGACTTCTTTGCTAAATGCTTGCGGTGATTGATAAACAAATAAACCATAAACGATTAGCATTATGATCGGTAATGAAAGAAAAGCAAGGGATATTGAAGAAATGATGCTAACAGGTTCAAAGTTTTTCATGGCAAACTTCCAGCAACTATTACTTTATTCGATTTTATTAAATTCAGAATCTCATTAGGTACTGCGGTGCTGTTAAACAAAAGCGAAGGAACTAAAGGCTTCAGTCCATATTTTCTTAACAAAGTATTGTTTTCAATTACAAATTCAACAAATTTAAATGCTGCATTAATATTCACGGCATCTTTAGGAATGGAAATGGAAAGATAGATTGGAGAGCCAAAAATTGGTCCTTTTTCCAAATTAATGCTAAACATTGAATAAAATTGGGAATATTTTTGTTCTCCTAAATTTATTTGCGGAGGCAATGAAATGTAATTTAATTTCTTAGCAATTGCTGATGATTTATAAATAAATAGAAAATGAATTTGTCCATAAACTAAAGGAAAAACAAGCTCAGCTGCATGTATTCCTGTTACATTTCCTTTATTCTTAGTAATTCTATTAACAAAGTAATCAGTTGAATTGGCATATAAATAGCCTGCCATTTTTAAAACTAACCATCCTCTAAAGCCTGCTGGGTCATCATTTGGATTCGAAATTCCAACTTTTACAACTCCGCTAGTTAAGTTACTAAAGGCTAAAAAATAATCATAATTTGAATTTGTACTTCTTGCTCTTTCAAAAAGATCAATGATCTGCTTTGCGGCAGGATTTAATAAGGTTGCATTGGAATATGCTATAACCATTTCATCTGTTGCAAAAGCTATGGCCCAGCCGCTGTAGCGGGATTGTAAATATCTTTGCGTATAAGCTTCCAATGCAACAGAAACAAAAACGCTTACAGGAACTCCTCCTGCAATATCCCTTGCCAAAGCCAAAGACCCTCCACCTCTTACAGGAGCAACAGGAATTCCTGTTTGATTATGGAATAGCGAAAGCATTTCATTTATTTTTATTGTATAAGCATCTGCACAAAATACTATTAAAGGCTGTGTTTGTTGCATGCCGAAATAAAAAATTGAAGTACCAATTATAACAATTAAAACAATTGGAACTACGTATCTCAGTTTCATAATTATAACAAATTTTAGTAATATTTATGTATTATGTTAACAATTTTTGTTATATGTACAATAAAAAATTTGGTCTTTTGAGCGAATTACAAGTTGAAGTTTTGAAATTAAGAGCTCAAGGATTGTCTTATGCTGATATTGCTAAAAAATTAAATCTTAGCAGGGCATATGTAGCTATGTTAGAGCTTAGAGCTAAAAGAAAAATAGAAATTGCAAGAAAGACTCTGGAAATTGTTTCTCAAATTCGAGCTGAAGCATTGGTAAAAATTAGCAAAGGCACATGCTTGGCAGATATTCCTTCAATAGTATTAAAAGAAGCTGATAGAAGAGGTATTCATCTTGAAACAAATATCATTGAGATAATAAGGATGGTTAAATTGGCAAATCCTCCTTGTTTGGAAAATGGAAAAACAATAAGAGATATTGTTTTCAAGGTTTCTCCTGAAGGAAGATTATTTTTAATTTAAATGTTGGAAGCGAATTTTACCAAAAGATTGGGAAATTTCTTGCTTAAAGCAAAATTTGAAGGTGATGATATAATATGCATTACAGGAAGAAACGGTGCAGGTAAAACAACACTTTTAAGATGCCTCGCAGGGATTTATAACATAGATAGCGGATACATAAAATTAAATGGTATAAATATAGAGAGTTTACCTATAGAAAAGAGGAGAATTGTTTTAATTGATAACAATTCATATATACCAAATTTAAGTGTAGATGAGCATATTTTATGGGCTTCAAAAAATTTAGAAAAAGGGAAATTAAAAGAAATTAAATCTTTATTGGGAATAAATTTTTATGGAAAAGTTGGAAAGTTAAGCTTAGGACAAAAAATTAGAGTAGCTCTTGCAACAGCCTTATTATCGAATTCTAAAGCTATTCTTGTAGATGAAGCCTTTTCGCATATTAGCCAAAAAGAAGAATTTATCGAAAATTTCTTGAAGCTTGCTAAGGAATTTAAAATAAAAATAGTTTTCACTACGCAAGATATAAACGATGCAAAATTTGCAAGTTATCATTATTTAATTGAGAATGGTGAAATGAAAAGAATTTGAGAGTTTAGCTTAAAACAATAAAGCAATAATTGCCAAATGAACTTTGTATATCATAAGAATTAAAAGTAAAAATGTTAATAAGTATATGGTTTTCTTAAGTTATTCCTAAGTTATAAACAATTATAACTTGTTTATGATGGTATACTTTAATATGGGATCTTCTATGATGTACTCGCCATTAATTTTCTTAACATAACCATACTTAACCATTTTCTCTAAAAGCTCGCTGAATCTATTATCTGGTATCGAACCTGTTCGTAACTCTACGTATGCTTTTATATCTTTCCATCTTCTTAGTCCTGAGACAATAGCCTTTAGAATTGCTACATATCTAGCCCAAGAATTCTCAATTATTTTTCTAAGTTCTGAAAGTACAATTGCGGAGCCTTCTTCGATAACGCTATTAAGAGTTTCTTTGTGATTAAGCTTTCTTACGGTTCTATAGTAACCATAAAGCGTTAACCAACCAGGAATACCATCTAATTCATTTATTATTTCTTCGATTTCCAATTCTAGTATATTCATTCCTACCTCAGCGAATCCTCTCTTAAGAAATTCCATGCTTTGTTCCTTAGTAAATCTATCTAAAAATATTTCCCTCCTTACCCTACCTCTTAATGGCGAATCCTCAGAATCTAATTTAAGAAAATCGCGAAGCAGACCAACTTCGCTACCTGTAATTACAAAAAATATATTCTTTAAATTATCAATCGACCAAGATAACAAGAGATCAAATCTTTTATTAGAGAATCTAAGGTATTGTGCTTCATCAAAAGCAACTATAAATATTCTTCCATGTTTATCGCACCAATCGTTGATCTCATTTAATATAGCTGTTAATCGAGGTCTTTTGCCCTTTTTTACTTTTATTTCTAGAGGACCAGCGCTAATTGATTCCACCCTTGATATTAGCTCAGCTAATTTATCTCCTAACTTCTCAAATAATCCCTTATATTCCTTAAGCTTCCTGAGAAATTCATCAACAAGAATGCTTTCAGCTGAAATTTTAAAACCGCTTTCAAAGTACAGAGCTCTAACATCAATTATTACGAATGGTTCTCCAAGCTCTCTTAGTGCTACGTTGATTAGACTAGTCTTGCCAACACGCCTAAGACCGTAAATGACTATCAACCTTTCTTTACTCTTAATAGCATTTGTAATCTCTTTGAGTTCTTTTTCTCTATCAAAGAGGTCTTTCTTATTTATCTTTACATCAGGATCGAAAAGCATAACTTATGCCCCGTAAGTCCCTTATATAATATTCCTTTGTTATATTTAAATATTTTTATAACTTACGCCCCCTAAGTAACTTACGGTTATGATAAAAAACAAATCTTTTGTTGTAAAAAATAATTATTTTTATTTTTTAGAGACCCTAATTATTGATTCTTTTTTTAATTCTTCAACTATTTTCTCAAGAGATTTCCTCTCTTAGCAGCATGAAGTTTTATTAAAGCTGTTACAGCACCCCAAATTTTATTGCTTGCTTGTCCTGAATTCTTCTTAACGAGCATAAATACTCCTTCATGATTGGATTAATAATAGTACTCTTTAATTCTTCTACCACTTGATGGAACTTTTTCTTAAGATTTTTAGGAAATGAGTTTATTGAAAATTGAAATTTATACTTAAAAAAGTTTCTCTGTTAATTTTAACTATTCAATTCCAAGTTTTCTTTTTACAAACTCCTCGGCAACCTCAAAATCTGTTAATTCTGTTAAAAGAAATGGCTTTAGTTCGGCTTCCCATTTTTGTTTTATTTCCTCTATCTTTCTTTTTACTATCTCTTTATCAAATTTCATCTTAAA
>JAVVGB010000075.1:0-5452 GCA_032249315.1 Thermoproteota archaeon | reverse complement strand
AGTTTATATTTAAAAATTTAGCTCTTGGCATAAGAATGATATTAGTGGCATTCTAATTAAGCTCTTACAAGAATGAAAGATTCGTTCTTAAGGGCGGGATGTAAAGATTTAAATATTTATTTTGTAAAGTTTCTTTATGGCTAGGAGGGCTCATGCGATAAGAGCTACTGTTTCGATGAATATCGCAATATTTGAATCCCTCCTAGTCTTTTCCAAAAACTATTTGGAAGGAATAAGATATGTTCTTTATTGGTTAAAAGAGAAAAGAATTAATCCTAATAAAAGGAATATTCTAAGCATTGTACATAAAGAATTATACAAGGAACTTAAAGAATTCAATCTTCCTTCAAAAGTTGCTGAAAACTGTTATAGAAATGCAATATCAATATATAAAGGATGGTATAATAATCCAAATAAAGGAAGATTTCCTAGAGTTTATAAACCAACGGTTTGGTTGACACCAAAACAATCATATACTGTTAATTTCAATGAAATGTTCGTTAAAATATCAAAGGTTGGAGAGTTTAAAATAATTGGATATCCAAGAAACTTAAAAGAATATTTATCTTGGAAAATGAAAGAATCAAGATTAGTATTTCGTAATGGAAAAGCTTTCCTTAAAATAACTTTTGAAAAATTTATGCAAAAAATTGAGCCTAAAGGAAGTATAGCTGTTGATATAAATATGAAATCAATAGTAGTTGGCAAAGATGACAAAAATTATGTTAATATTCCTACAAGAATTAATGAAATGCATCATTATAAATTATTAGCAGAGAATTTGCAAAGGAAATATCCAAAAAGGTGGAAAGAAAATAGAAATATTAAAAGAAGAATAATAGTATTTCATATAAAGGCTAAAAATATTGCTGAAGATTTCGCTAGAAAAGTAAGTAAAAGAATTGTTGAAGAAGCTATTAAAATGAATGCTAATGTAATTATTTTAGAGAATTTAAAGAACCTTATTAAACATGTTAAAAATCTCTCTAAAGAACTTAGAGATAAATTATATTTCATGCAGTATAGAAAGATTCAATACTGGATTGATTGGCAAGCAAAGAAACATAATTTATTAATTAAGTATGTTTCAGCATTTTATTCTTCAACTAAATGTCCTAAATGCAATAGAAAAATGAAAGAAATTTATCATCGCTGGTTTAAATGTTCTTGCGGTTATGAAAATGATCGTGATATTATTGCAATTATAAATTTAAATGGGAGGGGTTCTCTGAGCCTCTCGACTGCCCCTCATATGCGAGATGTAGCTCCGAATCAATTGAGGGGAACACTCGCCTTTTAAGGCGGGGAGGAAGTCAGACCTTCAATCAAAGAAGCAAATTCTTCTATTTGTCTACCAAAGGATTCTGCTAAAGGAGCAAAGTAGCCTATTACAGATAAAATTAAAGGAGTCACTTCATTGAGTGTATTCTTAACTGTTTCAACTATTTCTTTATTTCTTTCAGAAAGATATTTGATATAATAAGCAGCAAACATTGTTTGTCTTTTTTCATCAATGTTTATTTTTTTATAAGCTTCATGAAGCTTTTTTAGAATATTTCTTGAAAATAATATTTGTTCAAGTGATAAGTAGCTAACATTGTAAAGAATTCCATCTGCTGCAAAGTAATATAAGGTTAAGAAAGAAGCAAGTTTGTTTACATCCCATTCTTTTTCCAATTCTTCAAGCAATTTCCTAGGTTTTACGTAAATTAAATCGAAATATGAATCGGATATTCTTTCTCTTTTAACTTCAGGTTCTTCTCCAACAGTTAAAAGAAATCTTTCAAATACGTTGGCATGAACTGTATTATCTCTAGCATGTGTTAAAAGGAAAAATCTTGCATCTTTATCTTTAACTAATTTAGCTAATCTTGACACACCTATTAAAACTTCATATTCTCCAAAAATTTGATGATAAAATAAATCTGTGAGATATTTTCTTTGGATCTCACTTAATCCTTTCCAATCTTTTACATCTTCATCAAAATTTATATCCAAAGGATTCCAGCTTTCATTTAAAGCTCTTTTCCATAAATTTTCTATTTCCTTCATAATAAAATAATAAAAAGTTAAATTAAAAATTTACAAAAGTAAACTAAAGCTATAACACATTAGCTTTATTTTCTTAACACTTTTTTAATAGTAGCAAAAAAGGTAAGTTAAAATATTTTAGTTTTTAAATTAAGCCAATACGCTTTAAGTTAAAAAGTAAGTCAATAAAATTTAAATACCTTTTTGGATATATATATATGGACAAAAACTATATCAAGACTAGTAAAATTATACTAGCTATTGGTTTGGTATTGATCATTTTAGCTTTACTTTATGTTTACGGTGCAAGTAATCCTAAACAGATTGTAACAGATGAAAATGTTAAAATTGGAATACCTTTTCCAACTACCATTACTACTACCCCAATTCCTATAACTAGTCCTTCTGCTTATACTCCATCTCCTTCACCTTCAACATACCCACAAACTCATTATCCTATACTAGTACCGCCCGATTTTGGCATTAGAATTTTTGTTGAAACTAAAAATGGGATATATCTTTATTCCTTTAAAGAAAAGTCTGTTATATTAAATATTACCCTTATTTTTAGATTAGCAGAAGGTTTCAATGAAACCGTTAAAATAGGGATTAAAGAATATTCTTTAATACCTCTAATATTTGCTTTTGGTTGGAATGGAACACATTTTGTCTTTGGAGAGCTTGAAAAGCAATGCAAAATAAGACTTGCAAGACCTGTTAATTATGAAGTATTCTTTGATAAAACAGAATTCTATGTAGGACCAAATTTAAATACTGAATTAAATGTAATTTTAAAGATTTATGAAACACCAATTGATCCTAAAATGAAGACCGGAGCTGATGTGGAACCCTATAATAATCCCAATTATGTTTTAGTAAATGAAAGTAACTTTGGCGCATATGCATTTACTATTATCTTTGATGATTATGGTTATTGGAATAAGTATCCTGAAAAGGGATATGGTCATTGGTTAGTCCAGGACTTCGGAATAGAAATCGATTTAGGAGGTTATATACAGTTAACGAAGGAATTATATGAGCAATTATATGCACAAAATAAGGAGCTCATAGATCAAATAGAGGATTACTTTTCTAAGTATTGTTAAGGAATGAATATGAACAAGTTAATAACATTATTTCTTGTTTTCATAATAATAGTAAGTCTTTAATTGATTTCCTTTTAGAGTCACTAATATCCTACAACAAGACATATACCTCCTAATGTGATGCTATAATGGATAATAATGTTTTAATTCAAAACTATTATATTTTTAAAAAATTTATTTTTTTAGCTTATTTAAACCTTTATAAATACATCCATATTTAGGACTAAATATCAAAGTAATTATCAGATTTATTAAAGACAAAAATAAAAAAATAAAAGCTAACAAATTGTACTTGTATAAAAATAAATAAATTGGAACATAAAATGGTAAGATCATCGAAGCAAGCGGGCCAGCAAAATACATGGCAACAAATCCATATTTAGATGCTTTGCTTCTTTTTCTGCTTATCTTTAAACCGAGAACTAAGAATAGAAATTTAATCCTTTTAAATGGTATTGCTTTCACCAAGTTAGATAAGCCTAAATAAAAATAGGAAAATCTTATTCCAAAGAGATATCCAGCTATAAAATGTGCTAAGTCATGTGTGAAAAACCATAGTAAAAACCAAGCAATGAAGTTAAAAATTAAACCAAAAATTAAATCCTTAGGAGAAATTATAGGTAATACGAATCCGAGCAAAGTCATAATTATACAAAGCAAAAGACCTAATTTAAGATCTATAACTGTAGGATCTTTAAATTCAATTTTATCTATTTTCTCTCCAAAATATTGTTTAATTTTTAGATTTCTATATTCAATAATGTTTTTTATAATTCTTGAAGCAAATTTATCTCCTAAAAATCCTAAAAAAGACTTAAATTCTATAATATCTTCCATTAAAGTTTTCTTTTCATTCAATGGTTTGATTTTATGTTCGTGCTTCCAATATTTGAAAGGAGATTCTAAAGCTTCGTCAACAAAACCTTCATTTTCCTTATAATTTTTAATTATGAGTCTCCATTCAAAATTTTGTCCTAAAATTACTGAATTCATTCTTATTATACTGCCTTTGTCCAATTTTTCAGGAACTTCCACCACTTTGACCTTTAATCTTCTAGGATAAACTAGTTCTAAATTTTTTGGATTGGAGATGAAATTGAACAGTTCCTTTGAAGATGCAGTAAATTCATCGGAAATTATTAATTTCATATAGATTTTTATTTCTTACAAAAATTAAATTTTATGGATCTGGGTTTAAAAAATAAAAAAGTAATTGTAACTGCCTCAAGTAAAGGAATAGGATTTGCTATTGCCAAAAGATTTTTAGAAGAAGGCTCTCGTGTAGTAATTTCTTCGCATAACGAAGAAAACTTATTAAAAGCCTATGAAAAACTTAAAGGATTGGGAGAAGTTCATTATATAAAAGCTGATTTAGCTAAAGAAGAAGATGTTAAGTATCTTATAAATGAAGGAAGTAAAAGGCTTGGTGGATTGGACGTTTTGGTATACGTAACAGGAAGCCCTAAACCTGGTTCTTTTCTTGAATTAAATGATGAAGAATGGAACTATGGATATAAGTTGCTTATATTAAGTGCTGTAATTGCAGTTAGAGAAGCTGCTAAAATAATGGAAAAAGGTGGAAGAATAATAATTTCAACTTCTGCAGCAATAAAAGAGCCCATAGAAAACTTAGATTTATCGAATATTTTAAGAATTTCAATGGCTGGCTTAATAAGGACAGCTGCAAAGCAATTAGCTAAAAAAGGAATTTTGATAAACGGTGTTATGCCGGGCTATATAATGACTGAAAGGATCATTCAAATTATTAAAGAAAGGTCAAAAAGAGAAGGAAAAAGCGAAGAAGAAATATTAAAAGCAATGACGGCAAATATACCTTTGGGAAGAATAGGTGATCCAGAAGAATTGGCAAATGTAGTTATTTTCCTTGCTTCAAACTTAGCAACATATGTAAACGGAGCAATAATACCTGTTGATGGTGGGTATTTGCGTTCTTCTTTATAGAATCTTTTCTTCTTTTAAAATATTTGTTAATTTTTCAGCAATTTCTTCTAAATTTCCTTCCAAGAAAATGTTTTTCCTTTTAACTTGAATTATTCTTATTTCTTCCAATATTTTTGCTGGAGAAATATCAATACCTAAATCAGATAATTTATATTTGAACAAAGGCTTTGATTTAGCTTGCAAAATTTGCTTTATAGTTGGAACTCTTGGTTGATTTATTTCGCCTGTTACGCTTACAATACAAGGAAGTTCACTTTCTATTATTTGTATCTCATTCTCAATATCTCTTTCAACTACCATTTTATTTCCTTCAATGTTTATTTTCCTAACAAAAGTAATGATAGGTAAATTTA
>JAVVGB010000074.1:0-5481 GCA_032249315.1 Thermoproteota archaeon | reverse complement strand
TATAACTGATAGGTAAATAATAAAGATTTATTATTGCTTTTCCTTCATATCCTATCGCTACTGTAGATAATATTAAAGCTATTATTGTTGGTATTACCAAAGAAATTAAATAGGAAGAACTTATTATAAATGAGAGTATTATTAATCCAAAAATTGGCGCGTAAGTTTTTATTAGTTCTATTTTTCTCGTATAGGCCTTAAAATCCTTTGAAACTAATACATTAATAGTGTTTTGCTTCATTTTTATATTAAGAATGTTTTTATAATGACGTTTTTCAATAATAATTGAAGGTTTCTCTATAACCCAATACATGCTTCGTAAATAAGAAACTACATATAATAAAGAAAAGCAAAAGAATATTGTTGATAGTATATTCAAGTATGTTCCAAAGTAATTTCCTTCAATATAAAATTTTAAAGAATTAGATGGCCAATTGAAAGGTAAAAACCAACCTAACTCGATCATACTTTTAGTATTAAATAAAAGCTTTTGTATTAATGAAGGATTTGTAAATACTATAAATGAAGAACTTACAATAATTACTAAAGCAAGTCTCAAGTTTAATATGAATTTTCCTTTTAATTTTTTAAGTTTGGTAAATGATATTTCCAGAAAAATTTTTATAATTTCGACAAACAATAAAGCCATAAATATCGCAGCTAATAAAGCAAAAATGAAAATTAAAATTAAAGGATACAATTGAAATATAATTAAAATTGGAATAATTAAAGCTAACAGCATAAAAGATGGAAAAGAATAAATATACATCGTAGAAATTACATTTGCAAGTACATATTCATAAGACTTGATCGGAACCCAATTTATCGTTTCTACATTAAATATGCTTTCACCTGCTTCGAATATTAGTAAAACCCCTACAAAAATAAACATTATAAACATAAAAAAAGGTATATTGACAATTACTTCATTCAAAAATAACTTAGGGAGAAATAAATCTATTTTTTTAATACTTAAAAATAAATAAAGCGGGAAGAAAATTAAAGCAAAAATAATCAAGTTTATAATTAAAATATTTTTTGGATCATTAAACAAACTTCTTTTTGCATGAGCTCTTGTGATTCCTTTTAATATTACGTTTGTAAGAATTATTAACCTTTTCATTTTATTAAAACTTCAATTAAACTTCTTATATCTT
The DNA here is from genome assembly GCA_032249315.1 of Thermoproteota archaeon. Classification (GTDB taxonomy): domain Archaea; phylum Thermoproteota; class Thermoprotei; order Gearchaeales; family Gearchaeaceae; genus SCGC-AAA471-B05. Next base: position 4,324 of record JAVVGB010000074.1, on the reverse strand, counting down.
CACCACCTGTAACTTTTAGGAAATATTCTTCTAAGGATTTATTCTTTGCTATTTCCAAAATTTCTTTTAAACTACCAAGGCTAACAATTTGGCCTTTATCTAGTATGACTATTTTATTGCATATAGCTTGAGCTATCTCTAAAATATGTGTGCTAAAAATTATTGTTGTTTTCTCCTTTAATTCAAAAAGGATATCTTTAAATATTCTCGCAGATTTCGGATCGAGACCGTTTAAAGGTTCATCTAATAATAATAGTTTTGGTTTGTGAATGAGGGCTGCTATTATTGATAGTTTTCTTTTCATTCCCAACGAATAGCTTGAGATCATTTCATCTTTCTTCTCATAAATATCAAAAATTTTCAAATAATCATAAATTAAACTCGTATCATTTACTCCAAATACATTACATATGAAATCTAAATATTCCATTCCTGTTAAGAACTCATAAAGTCTAGGATCTTCTGGAACATATCCTGTTATCTTTCTTACATTTAAAGCATCTTTAGTTACATCATATCCATAAACTATTATTTTTCCTGTATCTGGCTTAAGCATTCCTAACATTAGCTTTAATAAAGTAGATTTTCCTGAACCATTAGGGCCTAATAATCCTAAAATTTCTCCTTCAAAAATTTGTAAATTAATGTTTTTCAAAGCAAAATTGTTATTAAATTTTTTGGATATATCGATTATTTCAACAGTTAAATTGTTCATGATATATTTCTTAAAAGATTTATAATAAAGCAAATATAAAAAATAATATGGCTGAAGACGAATTTGAAGAATTTCCTTTTTGGAGGAGAAGAAGAAGATTCTTTTTTGATGAAATATTTAAAGAAATAGAAAAATGGTTTGAAGAAGCATTTAAAGAATTTGAAAGAGGCTATGAATTTAGAGAACCTTCAGAAGAAAGGAAAGAAGGAAAAAGAATATTTAGATACGGCCCTTTCGTTTATGGTTATTCGATTACAATAGGACCTGATGGAAAACCTATAATTAGAGAATTTGGAAACATAAAGCCGTCAAGAAGAGTAACAAAGCCTATTGAAATATCTGAAGAACGCGAACCTTTAGTAGATGTTATAGATGAACAAGATAAAATAAGAGTTGTTGCTGAAGTTCCAGGAGTTTCAAAGGAAGATATTAACTTAGAAGTTGTGAATAGCAAGTTAATAATTTCTACAAAAGGTCCAAGGAAGTATTATAAGGAAGTTGTATTAACCCATGAAGTTGAACCTGACACTTCTAAAGCTACTTATTCAAATGGAATATTAGAAGTAACATTAACTAAAAAAGGCAAGGCTAAAGAATCTAAGAAAATTAAAGTAGAATAATTAAAATTTTAAACTTTGGGATATCCTATCTAAAAGTAAATCTAAATTATATTTTTCTGTAGCAGAAACATATATTGGTTCATTTTCAAAGAACTCTTCTAATATTTCAATCTTATAATTTATTTCATTTTTATCTATTAAATCTACTTTATTTAACACTGGAATAATTTTTTCTTCTTTTATTTTTAATTTATTAAAAATTTCTAAGTTTGTTTTTATTTTTTCTTTAAATAGAATTTCTTCATCTTTTGCATCTATTATAAGAAGTATCAAATCTGCATTAATGATATCTTTTAAAGTCAATTCAAAGGATTCTATTATTAACGGATCAATATCGAAAGCAAAACCAATAGTATCAACCAACAGAAAACTATTCATATTATGTTTTATCTTATAATATTTACTTGATAAAGTTGTAAAGGGAATCTCGCTTACAGGTTTACTGAGTTTTGTTAAAGCATTGAATAGGCTTGTTTTTCCAGCATTATAAAAACCACATAAAGTAACAATTGGTAATTTTTTCTCCTTTCTTTCTTCTATTTGTTTTTCCTTTATTTCTTTATAATATTCTATTTCTTTCTTTATTTTCTTTCTTCTTGCCAACATTTGTGCAATGATTTTATGATAAGCATATTCACCCAAACTTTTAGGTCCAGGTCTATCTCTATAAACTTCCCATGCTATTCTTTTTTTAACATATGGAATATATCTTTGGATTCGAGCATATTCTATTTGAAGTTTAGAAAGCCTGTCTCCAGAATTCTTTTCGAAAACTTCCAATATTAAATCGTATCTGTCTAAGATTTTAACGTTTAAATAATCTTCAAGATTTATTCTTTGAGAGCTGGTTAATAAGTTATAAATTATAAAAGCTTCAATGTTTAATTCTTCAATAATTTGTTTTATTTCTTCAACTTTTCCTTTACCAAATAAGAAAGAAGGATCAGGCTTTTTATTATTCTGTATTATTACCTCTGCTTTTTCGTAACCGAGAGATTTACCTATGTTTATAAATTCAGCTAACTTTAGCTTATATAAAGTATGATCGTCAAAATTAGTCCTTAGATATCCGTATATAGCTCTTGTCAACTAATAAAATAAAACTAAACATGATTTATAAATCTAAATTAAGCGAAACTATGATAAATAATAATTTGTGAAGAATAAATTTTCTTTGTTCTCTTAACGCTTTGTGTAAATAGTAGTTTATAGGTTATTAAAATTCTTTGAATAATTTTAAAAACTTTTTAAATAAATACTTTCCCGAAGAAAACAATATTAGGTGAAACTATGTCAAATAAAAATTTAAATACTTTCCCGAAGAAAACCTGCCATGCTAAAAGATCGATTTCAAAACATAACAAAATAATTCTTCTTTCTTCTGTAATTGTGGTTGTATCGATCTTAACAGGATATATTTATATCTCTGCGTTAAGTAATGCTAACGTGCCAATTAATTCTTTGCAAAACTTTGAAATCACACTTGAATTAAATCCACAAGATCCAAAGGTTCTGGATTTGGTAACAATTTCGGTAAACGTTCAATTTGATAAAGTAAGATGCTTAGATGGTGCGTTTTTAAATAAATTTTTAAATAATTTAGGTATTGAGCATATAAGTTTAACGATTTACGAGCAAGATAATTCTATATATTTACAAAGAGAACTACCTATTTATAATAAATTCCCAGATGAAAGACCTGAATGTATTAATATCGACAAATTAACAATTAGCTATTTCAACTTTTATTTCTACAAAAATGGCTACTACAAAATATTTTTGGAAGTGAATGGTAAAATAAGAAAATCCTTTACTCGAGAAATAACAGTAGCGGGAAATGCAAATAGTTTTCCTAGTAGCATCGAGTTAAATAAACATAATTGGATAATTAAGGCTAATGTTACTCCTAAGCTAAATAAAGATGAAGAAATGGTCATTTATGTTATGTTTGAGTATAAAGGCAATAGCTTCTTTTTAAAACAAGCAAGCATGCCTTTTTTGAAATCGATTTATATAATAAGTGATAAAGGTGATTCTTGGTCTATATCAGTACCTTCTATAATAATGAATCTTAATGTATATGATGGGTATAAGAGCGAATTCAAATTTTCATTAGGTAAAAATTCTGAGTTTAAACATGAATTTCAGACAGGCCTTTATAAAATTAATATTCGTGCCATTATTTATGATATTAACGGTTATGCAGAACCTTTAGAGATCATTTTGTATAGTGAAGTAGCATGAGAAATAATATCACAAATATTTTTTGCTTTTAGTTATATTATATTCTATTAAAACTTGGCTTCTATCGAAATACTCCAAGCGGCTAACTGTTAACCTCCTAATGTTACATTTTAAGGTTATTATTTAAAAAGCGATTCAGTAGGAGGATGTCCATGGCGGTATTGGTGGTGTAATCCTTGGTCATATAATGCTGTAAGTGGATTAGGTGGTGACGTGCATGCACATTCTAAATATGGCGCTAGAGCTGGGGTATTTTAATATTCTAATAATAAATTAGATTTTTTTATAATATATAAAACAATTCTAGGTGATGAGTAAGCAATATATATTTCTTAAAATTGTACAGGCAATCTATAACCTGTTTCTACACTTTTTAAACCCAATTGTAGCATTATTGGTCCTCTACGTTTATGTTCAGCATTTAAAATCCTTTCCTTTATTTTTATTATTGTATCAATTTCGATATTCAATTTCTCAGCAATGACTTTTGGTGACAGCTCCAAATCTACTAAACTGTATAAAATTTTATCTAATATGTCATAGCTAATACCTATTTCTTTTTCAGCTTCATGCTCTGGCCATAATCTAGGGCTACTTTTTTTATTTATAATTTTTTGAGGAACACCTAAAAATGAAGCAAACTCTCTTACTTGTGTTTTATATAAATCAGCTAAAGGAAGCACATCCACGCCGCCATCACCATATTTTGTAAAATAACCAATTAGTATTTCGCTTTTATCTCCTG
>JAVVGB010000073.1:0-5588 GCA_032249315.1 Thermoproteota archaeon | reverse complement strand
AATATTTCCATATGAAAATTATTTCAAAGATGACCTTAAATAATTATCTTGTATTTTGATAAGTTGTTAAGAAGCTATTTGCGGTTCTAATAGTTTAAGTGGTAAACTATCGACGATTAGCAGTATATAATCTATAATGCCTAATTATTATGCTTGTTGTCTTCAGTCATATCATAAACTAAAAAGTTTGTATCAAGTAGTAGCCTCATTTAACATCTCTTCGATAACTTATTCTATTTCTTCAACCTTAATTTTTCTTCCGAGTCTTATTGTTAATCTTTTTCTTTTAAAGGGAATTAATTTAATTACATCTTCTTTTTCATCATAAATAATTTTCACAAAACTACCCTCTTTTATATTCGCTTTCAACCTTATACTATTTGGTATCCTAACTTGAAAATTTTTTCCTTAACGATATTTTCAGTATCACTCATGGTTAGTTATTTTTTATTTACTAAAATATTTTTGTTTAGTTAAAAGATGGAAAAAGCAATGAAATTAAAAACAAAAAGATTATATAGGAATATTTTATCAGAATAGAAAAGAATATAATAAACTTATTTAACTTTCTTGTATTACTTAAAATTTAAATATTTTTTAAAATAATTAAGAATATGCTTGAAATTAGGGAGCTTACGAAAATTTATTCTGGAAATAAACCTGCAATAGATTCGGTTACTTTCGATGTTAAGGATGGAGAAATTGTTGGTTTTGTTGGACTTAACGGTGCTGGAAAAACCACTACAATAAAAATATCTTGCGGTGCTCTTTTACCTACAAAAGGAACAGTTTTTGTAGATGGTTATGATATAGTAAAAGATAAAGTAGAAGCTTCAAAAAGAGTTGCATGGCTTCCAGAAATTCCTATATTTGATAACAATGCAAAAGCTGTAAAATTACTAAAATATTTTGCAGGCTTTCATGGAATTTCTGGAGATAAAGCAGAAAAATTAGCTAGAGAATTGCTTAAAAAAGTAGGTTTGGAAGGATTTGAAGAAAAGAAAATAGGTTCTTATAGCCAAGGAATGAAGAAAAGATTTGCCTTAGCTGCTGCTTTAATTTCTGACCCTCAAAACTTCTTATTTGATGAAGTATTGAATGGCTTAGATCCCACAGGTATAAGATTTTTTAGAGAGCTTGCCTTGGAATTAAGAAAAGATAAAAAAGCAGTATTGTTTTCTTCTCATATACTTTCTGAAGTAGAAAATTTGGCTGATAGGATAGTGATCATTCATAAAGGAAAAATAATAAAAATAATGCATGCCGAAGAATTAAAGAATTACAGTGAACCTGTATTAAAAATAACGATCTCCAATTTAAATCCTCAAATTGTTAATTATCTTTCTTCATTAGGTGAAGTAAACATTGAAGGAAAAAATGTAACTTTAAGAAAATACAAAGAAGACCCTGCTTTAATAAACAGCGAGCTTGTTAAAATGGGAGCCTCAATAACATCCTTCTTTGAACAAAAGGAAGGTTTGGAAGAGTTTTTCCTAAAGCTTATTGGAGAAAAATGAGTTTCTCTCCTTTAATTTATGATTTTAATAGAACGTTAAGAAGTAAAACTGTCATAATAATTTCAGCTATTTTAATTATAATAAGCGTAGGCTTTATTTACTTATTTTATTCCTTTTCAACATCTTCACCTTTTATTATCCCAGAGCTAAACAATATGTATTCTTTAGTTAAAGAAGAAGATGGTTATTCCCTTTATGTATTTGTTTACAATAGGTATGGCGAACCATTACAAAACGCTGAAGTTAAAATAAGTATATATAACATCTCTACTCAGACACCTAATACTCCTTCAAAAATAATATATTCTTCTACAAATTATACTGATGCTAAGGGAATTGCAAAACTTAAGTTTAACGTTGATGAAAAAAAGTTTTATGTTTTTTATAACGTTACTAGAGGTCAAATTATAGCCAATAGGTTCTCGGTAGATACCTCAGAAGGTACAATAAAAGTTGAATCACCAAATCTTGCTTTTGTATTGGATTCTTCAGATCCCTCTCTTTTAAACATTGTTACATTCTATGTAGAAACTGGCGGACAAAAACCAAATTACAATGTCTATTTTAGATATTACGTCATAAATATTACAGGACCTGGCCCAAGACCTCAACCAGAAGAAAAGCAATGGGAATATTTAGGTAAGCTAGATGATTATTATAAAATATTTAAAGTTGGAATAAAGATACCCTCTAGCAATGCTGAAATAAGAGCCGAAGTACAATTTAGAAATGATGAAGGAAAAATAATAGCATCTTCGATTAGATCTGTAAATATCGCTGCATTTCAAACTATAAGCCCTGTTGAGTTGGCACAAAACTTTACAACAAGTATTTTCTCGATGTTTGTTTCCTTAATGGCTATACTGGCAGCATACAATCTATATGGTAAAGATAAGATCTTAGGAATATTAGAATACATAATTTCAAAACCTGTAACAAGGCTAGGACTTGCAATATCAAGATATGCATCAATGATCCTCGCAATATCCTTTGCTATATTTATAAATTATCTACTAATTTATTTATACATACTTTATTTAATGGGCGAATCAATTTCATGGAATATTTTAATATCCACAATTCTTGCTTTAATAGTTGAAGCTGCTGCTTTTATAGGAATAATACTAGTTTTCTCCCATATAACTAAATCGACAGGTGTTTTATTAGCTATAGGAATAGTTATGTTTTTAATACTTGGTTTCTTCTGGGGAATAATAGTAATAGCAATAGCAGCAGCATTTGGAATTTCTTTAGGTTCTGCTGAATTTATAAAACTAAGTATTATGCTTGGTTATTTAAATCCAATGCAATATCCTTCATTAGTTTATTATTATGTTTTAAACAGAGTTACAACATTTGGAGGATTTTCTTCTTTGATAAATCCTGAAGAATACGGAATTACTTTAACTAACTTAACTATAGGAGGTCTTGCATGGAGTTTAATTCCTTTAATAATATTCTTATATTTAGCTAAAACAAGGGATTAGTAAGAATAACAAACTTTCTATCATAAAAATATTTTTTAAATTTATGGATCAAATTATACCAATTTATAAGAACAATTTTGACTGAAAATTTAAGTTAAACATAATTTAATGAAGTAAAATATTAAAACATGTGAACAAAAAATATTTTAATTTATCATTCATAGTATTTTTATTAATTTATTCAGTATTAGGAAATTTATCTTTAGAAATTAATTGGATAGTTAAAAGCAATCCTTCGCAGAGAAAAGATTTTGCTTATTCTGTTTGCGAAAATTCAAATTACATTTTTATTGTGGGCGGAGAAAACGATAATAATCAAGCTCGTGTTGAAAAGAGATTAAAAGAAGATGGAGATTTAGTTAAATACTGGAATTTCAATTTTACAATTTTCAATGATCTATTTACAGATTGTATTGTAGTAAACGATAAATTATACATTGTTGGTTTAACTGGTCCAACATGGTATTATGTAGCTTTGGACTTAGATTTAAACGTAATTAAACTAGTAAGAGGAAGAACTTCCCAGCTTGAACCTAATCTAATTATTTTTCATGATAATTATTTATATATTGTTGGTCCAGTTAAAGATTATTCAGGAACTGTATGGATCGTTGAGAAAAGGGATCTTAATTTAAAATTAATAAAAGAATATATATCAAATTTAAATGATATAACAATTGGTGTAAACCCATTAACTGAAAATATATGGGTTGTAGGTTATAAAAAAGATGAATATAAATTAAAAATTGAAATCTTAGATAAAGATTTAAATTATTTAAAAACAATTAATACTGAAAAATTCTCTAATTCTTATAATTTGATTACTTTTGATCAAAATGGTAATGGATATATTGCTACAATTTCAGGAAATCTTATTAAATTAGATAAAAATGGTAATTTAGTTAAAAATCCTGGAGAAAAAATTACTTTAGGAGGAAGGTTTATTATTGGAAAAATTTTATTCGTTAACGATTATCTTTACTTGACAGGTCATGTTGTTACCATGGAAGGTGTAGTTAATCATGTTATATTAATTTTAGATGAGGAATTTCAAGAAGTAAACAGATTAACAATGGGAATAAATGTCTTGACCTTTGGAGATAAAGGCAAGATCGTTTATGATGAAAGAAATCTTTATGTAACTGGTAATAATTATAAAAACAATGAAGATAGCGAATGGATAATATATTCAGTAAAGATAACCTCATTATTTACGCAAGCAACAACTTTAATAAACAATTCTGCAAGTAACTTCCAAGAATGGATATTTCAAGCATTAATTATTTCATCAATAACAATACTTATATTAATAATATTGTTAATTATAAAAATAAAAAAATTAAAAGAAAATTATAAAATTATTTAGCTTGTTCTAACAAAATTTTTAAAACACTTTTTCCGATTTTATTTCCAGTAAATTTTCCTTCAAAATTGTTCATTTCAACCCATGTTTTCAAATCTTTATAGCCTAGTTTTTTCAAGGCTTTTTCTATTTCATCTTTATAATCTTCAATATTTACCATTTCCTCTTCAATAAAAGTAGCTATCCAAAGATTCATTATTCTTTCCAACTCTTTTATAGGTTCTGGATGGTCATCTACTCTTAAATCAAAATATTTTCCTACAATTAAAGGATCAAATTCCTTTTCGCTTTTTTCAATCTGCTTAGCTATTATTATAGCAGCACTTTGTTTTCCTCTTTTATCTCCTCCTTTTTCTTCGCCTGCTTTTAAAGCTCTTAAGATCTTTTCATAGATCTTACCTTTGCTTTCTGCTTCTTTTGCCATAGCTTCAAGAACTTCTTCACTTACTATTATGTTACCTTGAACAGAAAAATTATTGCCAATTATATGACCTGCGTAGGGATAACATTCTTTGCCTGTGAAAGCAGTAGCATTACCCTTTGAATCAACAATTCCTACTTGTCTTAATTCTCTTAAAGGATCATTAGAAATTAAAATTTTTAAAGTCTCGTAAGCATTATATTTGGTTAGCAATTCTAAGCCTTTAGTTCCATATTCTAAATTTGCCAAGGATTGAGTTGCTATTGCACCAACTTTTGCTTTAACCCAAGGAACAAATGCTCCTACTGCTAAAAATTTACTTGCTACTCCTACACCCCATGCTTCTTCGTTTGGATCGTAGATAACAATTGAAAATGTCATGTGAGCTACTCCACGACTAAAGTCGGGAGCTTCCAGCGTTTAGAGTAGGGTTTACCCCTAGCTCCTCATTTGCTGGTTTGGGAGGCTCACAGCTTCCCCATCCCATAGATCTCATTAATCTATGGGCTATATTAATACAGGCATTTAGATCTCTATTATACCTTAGACCACAATTAAGACAATTTATTTCTCTACCAACAACTTGGGCAACATGCCCGCATCTATGACATGTTTTAGAAGAATTTTTAACTAAATTTTTTGGTAAGTAATAAATTTGAATTCCATTAAGAAGAGCTTTATATTCTATATATTTTTGCAATTTCCTAAATGGTAAGCTATGGAAACGCTTATTTAACTTTCTTCCTTTATTAAATTTTTCTCTAATATGAGTTAAATCTTCCATTGTAATTACGGGATTT
>JAVVGB010000072.1:0-5618 GCA_032249315.1 Thermoproteota archaeon | reverse complement strand
CATTGATTTCATTCATTAAATAAGTTTTCTTTTCAACATCGTTTGCCATTAAAGTTATGTTAGCTATAAATAACCTATCTTATAGGTTTGGAGGATTAATTGAATACTTTAAGAGATATCAGGACCCCTTCATACTTCTCAATAAAGGAATATTGGAAGAACATTTACTTTCGGGATTGCTCTATGAGAAAGCTGCAAGACTCTATGTAGGATGGATAACACATCCAAAACTATTTGTAAAAATTTATGGAGAAAATCTACCTGTAAACTTTATACCAATGGTTGTGAATGGACATGTCGTAAAGATTTTGGCCCGCACCGGTTTTCTAGAAAGTGTAAATGTAGAAAAAGAAAGAATGATAGTTGAAGCAGAGAAAGAAAGATTGAGAATAGAAAAAGAGGTTAGAACTATTAAATCAGACGGAGACATGTTCTCCATAGACTATGGAGCGTTTCTTATAGGGGTAAAGTGCTGTCATGAAGAAAATCCAGATTGTAATCGATGTCCTCTTAACACAATTTGTCTTAAAAACATAATGTTCAGAGCGTATTAAGATAATTGGATGAGAAAACTTCATTAATAAAAATAGAAACGCTATTGATAAACCAGTGCTTTAAGATACATTAAACTTAGTTTTCTCTTAGAAGCAGCTTAAAGTTAGTAAATCCTTGCGCTATTTTATTGAGAACCACAGTTATATAAAAAAAGTTATTAACTATATGATATCAAATTTATTTTCCTATTATAAATTACATAAATACTTACTTTAATATGATGTTCAAATTTAATATTTTTTATAAACAATTATTTTAAAAACGTTTAAGTTTTCTAAATAAATAAAAAGATACTACTAATGCAAATAAAGATATAATAATAATGACATATAACACATTACTTGTTTCAGGTGGACTAGTATAAGTGTTCGTGACTGTAATAATATTTGTAGTAGTATAATTAAATTTTTCAGTAGTTGTCTTTGTCTCATATACTGTATTGGTTTTTGTTACGGTTTCACTAACTGTAGAAGTTTCCGTTAATGTAACTGTAGTTTCTTTATATTTAGCTTCTAATGTTATTGTTTTAATTTTATCCGTTAATAAATTCAATTCTTTTATATTAATGAACAAATTGCTTTCAATAACATAATATCCTCCAGTTAAAGTTACGTTTTTTTCATTTAATTTATAATTTCCTGTTAAATTGTAAACATAGAGATCAAACTTTACATCTGAAACTATTTTTATAAAATGTTTAGTTAACCAAACAGTATACGGAAGCTCATCTGGAGGAATTTGTAAAGGTTTTTTGACCAAATCAGGTCTTAAAATTAAAAAGCTTTTAGTTACAGATCTATATATTTCTTCATTACCTTTCTTGCAGTATAAATAGCCCAATGTCCTATTGTACTTATCCTTAGGCTCCAGATCATCTATATCTAAATAAACCTCAGCATTAACGCAAAGAGATTCTAAATAGGACTTAGCTTCAAGTCCTTTTGGTTCACTTAGCTCATAGGCATCATAACCAACAATTCTTACCCTTATCTTTTCATTCCATAAATTAACCTCAACTGTATCACCATCGATTACTCTTATTAAATCAACTTTAATAGAATCAGTCTTATCATAAAATTCTATTATTTTTATATAAAAATTTTCTTGAGGATAAAATAAATTATATTGAAATATATATGAAGTAAAAATTAAAAATATTAAAGCAAATTTATATAATAAATTTATATATGACATTGAATCCTTTATTTTGAAGCAAATTATAGGCATCCTTTTCTATAACTAAAGCTAAAACAACTTTTTTAAAATTTTCATTATTAATTGAACTAAATATTTTAGATTTATATATCAAAAATTCAGCTATTTCATTATCTACAAAATTTTTTATTTCTAATAAGTAATTTTGATTTTCGCTTTTATAAATATTAAATTCTATATGGAAATCTTTTACAAAAAATTTTCCTTCAGAATCCACATACTTAATTTTCTCTATTTTTTCTATATTTATGCCAATCTTCAGCAATTCCTCTTTAAAATCATCAAATTTCAAAGGATATAACAAATTATATATTAACTTTAAATATGAGTGAAGACTTGTTGAAAACTCTCTTATAATTTGATTATTTTCTGAAAGTTTCTTTATATAATCGCTTAAAGTTTGCCTAAATTCTTTGGCTTCAATTAAATAATCATCAAACTTTTTGGAATATTTATTAAGCATCTTTCCATACATAACTATTTCCTTAGGATAAAGATCAAACATGTCAAGTCTTGAAGTAACGCTACGAACATGTGTAGTTAACTCTTTAACATGATTATCAATGTTTTTCATATTATTTTCCGTAGCTGTTATTAAATTATCTAGATTTTTAAGATGTTCGTCAAATGTATCCATATATTTATAAATCCGATTAGCATGTTTGCTCATTAATTTTAAAATTTCATTTAGAAAATCATCCAGCGTTTGCTTTTTCTTAAATAACATAATTTTTTATTACGTTTTCCAAATTTAAATTTGATGAAAAAAGAAAGAATTAAAGCCACAATATTAGCTTCGATCGATGAAATCGTTATTATTATAGCAATATTCTTTATTTTGCCACTTTTCGGAATAAATATACCTTTATGGATAACAATTTTAATAATAATCGTTCTAACTATTTTATCTATAATAGTTTATAAAGCTCTCTATGTGCTGGAAAAAGAACCTATATTTTCTAAAGAAAGCATTATAGGTAAAGAAGGAAAAGCTTTAACAGACATCAATGATACAGGAGTTGTATTAGTAGAAAATGAAACATGGTTGGCCAGTTCTGCAAAAGGAGTAATAAAAAAAGGAAAAAGCGTTAGAGTAATAAAAATCGAAGGAAATAAGCTTATCGTTGAAGAAGAATAATTACTTAACTTGATTAGTTATTTGAAATTTTAGCCATATCGGATCTTATAAAAAATTTGGAATCATAATTTACTAACTGAATGTGAATTTAATATTCTTCAAGAAAACATTAACAATGCTTCCAAATTTTTTCTTTAATAACTAAAGAAAAATACTTTTAAAAAATTAATCTTATAATGTCGTTCTTAATAAGAAGAGAAGATCGCCCGAACAATAGGTTATGAATAATTTATCTTCATTAGATGCAATAAAAGGATTAGCTACTCTCCATTCACCCAAGGTCGTTCCAAACCCCCATGTTCTACCTGAATCAGTTGATCTTACTGAGTAAAGTACATCTGCACTGTCATTCCAAACTAAATACAGAACATCAACAGAATAAATATTATAAGGCTCTCTAATAACTGTTATGCTAGGTCCCGAATTCGCACGTTCATTAAGAGTTACTTTATCGTACCAAATTTTTCTTGACGGATCATATTTAATAACATTTATTTTTTTATCTCCATAAGTAGCCCATGAAATTATCAAAGCGTTATTCATATAGGTAGCACCAACATAATATTCAGACAATTCATTAAGAGTAGTTTTATCAAACCAATTGATACCGTCTTGAGATCTCATTAAATTTATTTTAAAGGTATAAAAATCCACCCATATAACATAGATATAACTACCTCCAGCCACCAAAATAGGATTGGTTCTTGTCGCTTCGTTTATAGTTACTTTGTTAAACCAATTGACACCATCATAGGATTGCATAATGTGAAATCTAGAAGGTGAGTCAGACCAAGCTAAGTAATATTTTCCTGTATAAGAACTATATGTTAGTGAAGGAGGACCTGCTCTTTGAGATACGATTGCTCTTTCAGGTAAAATTCTTAAGGTTTCATAATTCACATAATATTTGCTATTTCTATCAACAGGATCTTTATATGTAACTTTACCTATGACAATATAAAACTCGCTGTTAACATATGCAACTAAAAAGGTATTTCTTAAAGAACCCTTTGTCGCAGATGCTCCGCTACCCCAGAGTGATGCGTCCATATCTCTTTGATATCTGTTATAGTAATTTTGAATGAGGACGTAATCTTCATGAATACTTGTTTTTGCGTTTCGGGGAATAGGACTTGAGGCAGGATCATTTGTAGCTACAAACTTAACCCAATTCGTTTCTCTAAACCTTATGCTATTTTCAAGACTTGCAAAATGAAAACTATACGTAGGCATTGTTTCATAGACTTGATTTGCTCTTACTTCTTCAAACACTGAATAACCATCATCTAAAACTAATCTGTTTGAAGTAGAGTAAGAACGAGTACAAGAATAAATTGTTCTCCAATCACCCAGAATAAATCGCTGGACTAGAAAAACAACATTCCCATTGTCAAGCATATGTATTGTAAATCTATACCATACTCCCCGACTTAAAGGATATGTATCACACCACCAAACCACATCATCATGATCGCTGGTACGATTATTTCCTCGATCATATATTGCTGCTACTACGTTAAATTTGTTATCAAAACCAAATTGATACCAATATCTTGGGTATCTTGGATTATTAGGGTCATGGTTATTCACATTTAAAAGAACATAATAATGAAGATAGTTTATTGAATAATGTTCAGGCGGACCACCAGGAATAAATATCGATGCACTTACATAGGTTGCGCGTGGCGGTTCCCTTTCAGGCAAACTGTATCTGGCACCAACAAAATATGGATCTTTAGGAACATAATATTGCTGAGAAGAAACTTTAGGAATCGATGATATAATTATGCTTGTTATTATGACTGATGCCAAGAATAAGACTGTTGTTTTATTCATTTTCGAAATTATTTCCATTTTAAATACGACAATAATTTAACCTATAATCATTTAATTGATCCATAATTTCTTTGTGTTGCATATATAATTCGTTATATAATTCCTTTGTTAATTCTATGTAACCGCCTAAATTAATTTGCATAAGGAAATAGCTAACCAATATAAGACCTGTTCCTTTTTCAGGATACTTATTCCAATAACCATAATCATCAAAAGTGATACCAAAGAAATATGGACCAAAGTTGCTTTCATTTACAAATACATAATTAGGATTACATTCAGGACAAATATCAGCTAAAGTTTTTATTTTAGGATCAATTGGAGTTTCGTAAATTTTAAGAGTAACATGTAATTCAGTATTCAAATTTGGTCCTACATAGAATTCTGTTTTATCAAAGAATACTTCATAATTAACTGGTCTGGCATATCTCACTTTACATTGTTTTTCAAGCTCTCCAAAAACAAAATGTGTTCCGTTCCATCCAAAAGGAAAAAAATCAGGGTTTAGGCCATAATTTAAAACTCTTATTTTAACAGTCTCATTGAAACCCCTTACGAATTCAAAAACAATAGTTAAATTTAATGTAACAGATTTTTCTTTAAATGAAAGGAAATAGCTTCCTTCCTTTAATGCAGGATAGATTCTAATACCCAGATCTGGTGGTGATGGTTTTGGAGGATAATTTCCTGAATCTCGACTTTCTGTTTTTGTATCTCTCCCTAAAGGATATGTCACAATAGTATAATTCTCTACAGTTACCGAAGTATAATTTTCTATTTTTGAATCTTTATTTATTGTTTTAGGATTGCTTATTTCGTAAACATAAATTAAAGATAAAACTACTATTATCAAAGATATAGTTAATATAACTTT
>JAVVGB010000071.1:0-5641 GCA_032249315.1 Thermoproteota archaeon | reverse complement strand
CGTATGAACTTACAGCTGATTCTGGACAAACACCTCCTAAAGTACCATAAATTATTCGTCCTTCAGAATCTATTATGCTTTTAAATCCTGGTTTTCCCAAAGATGAGCCTTCTATTTTTACAACAGTAGCAACAGCAAAAGGTTTTCTTTCTTTTATAAGCTCATTAAGATAATTTACAAATTCGGAATTCTTCATCTATTAAACTATTATTTTACTTAAATAAATTTTTAAATTTGCAAATAGCATTATGTATTCACTTTCTTAATTTTGCATAAAACTTTATATATATTTAATAAGTTGTTTAATTAGGCATGACTGTACCTAGACCCTTTGTTTATTTTTGCCCTAGCACAGAAAGCGAAGCACTTGCTTTGTTAAGAGATTATAAAGGTGAGGCAAAAATATTGGCAGGAGGAATGAGCTTAATACCTTTAATGAAATTGAGGCTTGTCTCACCCAAATATGTAATCGATATAAATAGAATCGAAAGTTTAAGTTATATAAAACAAGATGGAGATAAAATTAGAATTGGTGCATTAACAAGGCATCATGATTTGGAAAGATCAGATCTTCTTAAAAAAATTCTTCCTATTTTAAGTGAAACTGCTTCTTGGATAGGAGATCCGCAAGTTAGAAATATGGGAACAATAGGCGGTTCTTTATCTCATGCAGATCCTGCAGGTGATTTAGGTTCTTGTATAATTGCATTAAGAGGAGAATTGGTTATAAAATCTGAGAGAGGAGAAAGAACAGTAACTATCGATAATTTCTTTGTAGATACTTTTACTACCGTTTTGCAACCTGATGAAATGTTAAAAGAAATAATTATAAATGTTCCAAAGGATAGAAGTGGAGGGGCTTATTTAAAGCTGGAAAGAAGAGCTGGTGATTTTGCAATCGCTGCTGTTGCAACTCAAATATCATTGGATCCTAAAGGAGTTTGTAGCTATGCAGGAATCGGTTTAACAGCTGTAGGTCCAACGAATTTAAGAGCTAAGAAAGCCGAAGAGTTTTTATTAGGAAAAGAATTAAATGATAAAGTAATTGAAGAAGCTGCTGAAATAGCTGCAAGCGAAGCAAAGCCAATTGATGATCCTCTAAGAGGTTCAGCTGAATACAAAAGAGCAATGGTAAAAGTGCTTACAAAAAGAGCATTAAAGATTTCATTGAATAGAGCAAGAGGTGGATAAGATGGCCACGACAACTATGAAGTCTGAAGGTAAACTTTATCATATTAAAGTAAACGTAAATGGTGTAGATTATGAGCATGATGTAGAACCAAGACTTTTACTAGTTCATTATCTAAGAGACGTTCTTGGATTAACTGGAACTCATATAGGATGCGATACATCCAACTGCGGTGCTTGTACTGTAATTTTAAATGGTAAATCTGTAAAATCATGTACAATGTTTGCAGTCCAAGCTAATGGGGCAAAAATATTAACGATCGAAGGATTAGCTAAAAATGGAGAGCTTCATCCTTTGCAAAAAGCTTTTTGGGAAAATCATGGTTTACAATGTGGCTACTGTACACCTGGTTTCATAATGCAAGCATACTGGCTTTTACAAGAAAATCCAAATCCTACAGAAGAAGAAATAAGGAAAGGAATATCAGGAAACCTATGCAGATGCACAGGATATCAAAATATTGTTAAAGCAATCATGGCTGCAGCTAAAGAAATGAGGAGGTGAGAAAATGGCCGTAACAGCTATTTTCGGTGCTAAAGTAAAAAGAAAGGAAGATCCTAGATTAATTACAGGTAAGGGTTCCTTTACTGCAGATATTACTCCTCCAGGCTGCTTATATGTAGCTTTTGTTAGGTCTCCTTATGCACATGCAAGAATAAAATCAATAAATGCTTCAAAAGCTACTTCAATGAAAGGTGTTGTTGCAGTATTTACAGGAAATGATTTAAAAGGAAAACTTAATCCTGTTCCAACAGGATGGCCCATAAAAACCGATCCTCCGATAAAAATACCAACATATTATCCTTTAGCTGTAGATAAAGTTAGATTTCAAGGAGAACCTGTAGCTGCAGTTGTTGCTGAAGATCCATATATTGCAAGAGATGCTGCTGAAGCTGTTGAAGTTGAATATGAACCATTACCTGCTGTAGTAAATCAGGAAGAAGCTATAAAACCAGGTGCTCCATTACTTTATGATGAAGTTCCCAATAATACATCCTTTGTTTGGAATCTTAAAGCTGGGGATATAGAATCTGCATTTAAAGAAGCTGATGTAATAGTTGAACAAAGATTGATCAATCATAGATTGCAACCAACACCAATGGAGACAAGAGCGGTAGTTGCTCAATATAATCCTGTGACAGGAGATCTAACCTGTTATATAACTTCTCAAAATCCCCATATACATAGACTTTTACTCTCAACGATATTAAACATGCCAGAGCATAAAATTAGGGTTATAGCTGTTGATGTTGGAGGAGGATTTGGTAGCAAGATACCAACTTATCCTATTGATGCAGTTGTTTGTCATATAGCTAGAGAATTGAGAAGACCTGTTAAATATGTTGAAGATCGAAGAGAAAAC
The DNA here is from genome assembly GCA_032249315.1 of Thermoproteota archaeon. Taxonomy (GTDB): domain Archaea; phylum Thermoproteota; class Thermoprotei; order Gearchaeales; family Gearchaeaceae; genus SCGC-AAA471-B05. The sequence goes on along the minus strand of JAVVGB010000071.1, from coordinate 3,089 downwards.
TATTTAGCAACAATTCATGGTCGTGATCATATTCAATATGTACAGTTAGCTGCGAAGAAAGATGGAAGAATTCTAGGATTAAAAGTAATATCTTATGCAAATCTAGGTGCTTATATTTCTACAGCTGCACCGGGTGTTCCTACATATTTGTTTGGCTTAATGCTAAGTGGAGCATATAAAATAAAAGCAGTAGACTGTACAGTTTATGGAGTTTTAACTAATACAGCTCCTGTAGATGCATATAGAGGTGCAGGAAGACCTGAGGCTACATATTTGATTGAAAGAATGGTCGATATTCTAGCTCAAAGGCTAAAAATGGATCCTGCAGAAGTAAGAAGGATTAATTTCATAAGATCAAATGAATTCCCATATACTACTTGTATAGGTATACAATATGATAGCGGAAATTATGAAGGAGCCTTTGAAAAAGCATTAGAATTAGCCGAATATAAAAAATGGAGAGAAGAACAAGCTAAAGCAAGAGCAGAAGGAAGATTAATAGGAATTGGATTATCCAGCTATGTAGAAATCTGTGGTTTAGGACCTGCAAGAGCAGTGAGAGGAACAGGTTTTGCATTGGGTCTTTATGATAGTGCAACAATAAGAGTCCATCCATCAGGAAAAGTGACTGTTTTGACTGGAACAAATCCTCATGGACAAGGAGAAGAGACAGCTTTTGCACAAATAGTAGCTGAAGAATTTGGAATTCCTATAGAAGATGTTGAAGTAATTCATGGAGATACAGGAATGATACAATGGGGAATGGGAACATATGGTAGCAGAACAGCTCCAGTAGGAGGAGGAGCAATTGCCCTTGCGGCAAGAAGAATCTTAGATAAAGCAAAGAAGATCGCTGCAAACATGCTTGAAGTAAGAGAAGAAGATTTGGTATTTGAAAGAGGTAAATTCTATGTTAAAGGAGCACCTGCAAGACTTGTAACATTCCAGCAAGTAGCTTTAGCTTCATATCAAGGAGAATATTTGCCTGCAGGAATGGAGCCTGGCTTAGAAGCTACTGTATTTTATGATCCTGAAAACTTCACATTCCCATTTGGAACACATGTATGTATTGTTGAAGTAGATAGAGAGACTGGTCAAATTAAGATTCTTAAATATGTTTCTGTTGACGATTGTGGAAGACAAATCAATCCTATGATCGTAGAAGGACAAGTTCATGGAGGAGTTACTCAAGGGTTAGCACAAGCTTTATGGGAAGAAGCTGTATATGATAAAAATGGGAATCTGTTAACCGCAACATTGAATGATTATGTAATACCAACTGCTTTAGAAGTTCCTAATTTCATAACTGATTTCACTGTTACTCCTTCTCCACACAATCCTTTAGGTGTTAAAGGAGTTGGAGAAACAGGCACAATTGCAGCTACAGCTGCCGTGGTTAATGCAGTAGTTGATGCACTATCACATTTAGGAATCGAACATATAGACATGCCATTAAGACCTGAGAAAATCTGGAGAATTCTAAAGGAAAAATTAAAGTAAATAATTAAAAAATTATATTTTTTAGTTTATTTTTTATTTAATGAAAAATATTTTAGAAACTGAAGATTATTTACTAAAAGAAGGAAGAATTCTTGTTTATAATTTCAATACTTCTGAGATAAGAGAAGATTATTTCACTAATGGGAAATTTTTGAAATTAAAACTTATTATTTTCCGAAGTTTTCCTAATTATTCTAATTTTTATCGTTTAGAAGAAATTGATAATATTATAACGTAAAATGCAAAAAGAAAACATTCTTGTTGATGCGTTTGGAAGAGATGCTAAAAAATTAAGAATTTCTGTAACAGATAGATGTAACTTTACTTGTATCTTTTGCATGCCCTCTCAACCAGTTTGGATTCCAAAAGAAGAAATTCTAACCTTTGAAGAAATTGAAAGGCTTGTAAGAATATTTGTAAAGCTTGGAATTGAGAAAATAAAGCTAACAGGAGGGGAACCTCTTGTAAGAAAGGATATAGAAGTATTAATTAAAAAAATTTCAAACATAGAAGGGATTAAATCGATAAGTATGACTACCAACGGCTATTTCTTATCTGAAAAGGCTAAGATTCTTAAAGAAGCTGGCTTAGATAGTTGTACTATAAGTCTTCATAGCTTAAATAAAGAAAAGTTCAATTCGGTAACTGGCAAAGATGTATATGATCGTGTATTGAAAGGTATTCAAGCAGCTATCGATGCAGGTTTTGAAAAAGTAAAAATTAATACAGTAATTATAAAAGGTTACAATGAAAATGAAATATTGGATTTGGTTGAATTTGCTAGAAACAACAAGCTAATTCTTAGATTTATAGAATTCATGCCCTTTGATGGTCTTCATTTTTGGAATTTAGAAAAAGTAGTTACAGGTGAAGAAATACTTAAAGTAATTAAGAAAAAATATGAATTTGAGGAAATTCCCAGAGAACCAGGATCAACTTCACAAAATTACAGATTTAAAGATGGCAAAGGAGAATTTGGAATAATAACATCAATATCTAAACCATTTTGTTCTGATTGTGATAGAATAAGACTAACAGCAGATGGAAAAATTGTTCCTTGCATGTTTAGCAAAGATGAATATGATTTGAAAAATCCTTTAAGAAATGGAGCTTCTGATGAAGAGCTAATGGAATTGATAAAAGCTTATTATTATAGAAAGTTCAGAGGAGTTGAAGTGTTAATTAAATCTCGAAAAATACCATCTCATATAAGACCAATGCATACGATAGGAGGCTAAACTTTTTCAAATAATATTTTCAATAGTTGTTTTGAAATTAAATTTGGATTTAAATTAAAGTTCAACTATCTTCTGCATTTTGACTTTTTCTTGCTCTGCTATTTGCAAGGAAAGCTGCATTTCATATTCCATTAACATCTTAACCAAAGGATGTTCTAAGTTAATTTTGTAAAGCTTTGCCTTACCTATTTTTCTTGAAACTTTAACAATTCCATACTTCTCTATGTCTGTAAAGTATTTATAGAATGTCCTTTTACTCATGCCTAGTGCTTCTATTACTTCCTTTTTTGTGAAATCAAATAGAGGATTATCCATGAAAAAATCTATTATTCTTATCTTTGGATGGTCTCC
>JAVVGB010000070.1:0-5749 GCA_032249315.1 Thermoproteota archaeon | reverse complement strand
CTATTCTTCAATAATTTATAATATATATTTAATTTATGAAAAAGCTAGGTTTGGTGAAAAAGGTATAACATCTGAAGAATGTTCTTCCTATTATTCTTATCTTAAAGAGTTGATTAATTTTCTTAAAAGAAAATATGGTACAGTATGAAATTTTTATTTTAGGGTTAATTTTAACCTTACCTATTTTTATCATTTTTTATTATTTGCTTTATAAAGAAGAATATGAAATAAGAAGAAATACTAGAAGTTTAGAAAATCTGGCTGGAAGTTTTTGGCATGATATATATGAATATAAATTAAATGGAAGAATTAAGTTATTCAAATGGGTTCAATTAGTCCATTATTTATTATACGTAAATTTAGCTAAAAGATTGAATTACGAAGAAATACCTCCAAAAATAGATATAAAAATTTTTAAAAATGATGATTATAAAAAAATAAAAAAATTACTTAAAATGATTAAATTGTTTATTAAGAGAAGTCCGCGTATTTTAAATTACGAAAAATACTTCTATAAAATATTAATGAGGTATAAAGAATTGGTGGAAAAGAAATGAAAGAAGCAAAGGAATTATATGAAAGATTAAAAGAAGAAGTTTCAAAATATGTTGTAGGAAAAGAAAAAGAATTAAAACTATTAACCTTAGCTTTATTAAGTGAAGGACATGTTTTAATAGAAGGTGTTCCTGGAATAGCTAAAACTTTATTAGCTAAAACTTTTTCTTTGGCTTTAAACTTAGAATTTAAAAGAATACAGTTTACTCCAGATCTTTTACCTTCTGATATAATTGGCTCATATATTTTTGACCTACGTACGCAAGAATTCGTTTTTTCTCCAGGACCTATATTCGCTAATGTAATATTAGCTGATGAAATAAACAGAGCTTCACCAAAGACTCAAGCAGCTTTATTAGAAGCTATGCAGGAAAGACAAGTAACAATAGGAGGCGTTACTAGAAAGCTCGATAAAATCTTTCTAGTTATAGCTACCCAAAATCCATTAGAATTTGAAGGAACGTATCCTTTACCTGAAGCCCAACTTGATAGATTTATGTTCAGAATAATAACTTCCTATCCTGATCCTTCTCAAGAACTGATGATATTAAAAAAATATGGTAAAAACATTTATGTTGAACCTGAGCCTGTAGCTACAAAAGAAGAAATAATAAAATTGATCGATAGGATTTCTAACGAGGTATATGTTAGTGAAGAAATAGAAAAATATGTAATAGAAATAATCAACAAGACAAGAAGCGATTCAAGATTGCTATTAGGAGCTAGTCCTAGAGCTGCTGTTCAGTTAATTAAAGCTTGCAAAAGTTTAAGCGCGATTCAAGGAAGAGACTATGTTATACCTGATGATGTAAAAGAATTAGTTTTTCATGTTCTAAATCAAAGACTAATTTTTTCTTTTGAATTCTCTAGCTTAAAAGATACTAGAAGAACTTATGAATATTATGATAAAATAAATGAAATAATAAATGAATATTTAAAAAGCGTTAAACCCCCAAGATAATGATCACAAAAACAGGTTACACTTTAATTTCTTCCTTAATATTAATTTCTTTTCTTTCTTTATTTTTATCATTATCATGGATCTTTTTCTTTTCTTTCTTCCTTTACTTCTTATTGTTCTATGATGCAATTATATTTAGAATTAATTATAAAAGGATTAGGAACTTAAAAATTGAGCGAATATTAGAGACTGAAGTTGTTTATTATAATATACCTTTTAAAATGAAGCTTAGAATAAACAATTTAGCTAAGCGTTCAGTAAAACATTTACTTATAGCCGAAGAAATACCTTTAGGATTTAAAATTATTGATGGAGAAATCTCGTTTTGGGGTGAAGTTAAAAAAAATGTAGAAATAAAATATACCATAAAACCCTTACAAATAGGGTTTCATGAATTTAAAAACGTAATTGTTATTCTTTTTGATCCATTACTTTTATTTTTTAAAAGAACTAAGTTTCCTGTTTATACTAGTATAGAAGTTAAACCTATGGTTAACATGCCTTTAATAGTTCCTTATATGAGAACTTTAGGTTTTGTTAAAGAATATGGTTTTAAGGAAGCAAAAGTAAAAGGTATAGGTTTTGATTTTCATAGCATAAGAGAATATCAATATGGTGATGACCTTCGTTACATTGCATGGAGAAATGTAGCCAAGTCACCTGAAAGAAAATTTTTTATAATAGAAAGAGAAGAAGAAAAGAAAACTGATATAGTAATTATATTTGATGTTTCTAAACATATGTATGAAGGTTACGAAGGAAAAAGAAAATTTGATGTAGCAGCGTTATCCATAGCTAATTTAGCATACTTAACAATAAGAAATGAAGATCGTTTTCATTTAATATGTTTTTCTTCTGATTACATAGATTATATAAAAGTTGAAAGATATTCGCAAATTCCTCTTTTACTTGATAAATTATCTAAAATTAGATTAACAGGAAATAAAGACTTTAAAAAATTATATGAATTTATTATTAAAAGTAATTTGAATAATTTTTTTAAAATTATTATAACAGATAGATATTTAAATAAAGGAGACATGCAAATTATTAAAGAAATAGGTAATTTAGGCAATTTATTTGTAATTATTTTATCATCTTTTGGAAATTTTATCAATGATGATATAATAAAATTATATATCGATTACGAATCTATAAATGTAGAAAATTTAATAAGAGAATTTAAAAAACTTCAAATAGAACCATTATTCATTAAGTTAGATGAGCTACAAATGTCTTTAATATATTTATATAAAGTTTCTAAATATTATGCGCCTAAAAGAAAAATCTTAGCATGAGGAAAATAGCATTCTTTATACTTTTCTTTTCTTATTTATCTATTATCTACTTAATTTTCTTCACAGATTTCAGAATCATTTTTGGTCTATTAGTAATATATTTATTTACAGGACAAAACTTGATTTTTAATGTAACATTTTTGCTTACTTTCATTTATCAAATATCGCTTCAATTTATTACAAAGGAAAAGTATTTATTTTCAAATTTAGTTTTATTCATCTTTCTTGCATCAATATTTATACCATTAATGTATTCTTTGCTATTCATTTCTGAACTTGTTAAATTAGGAGAATATTTATCTTATCCTATTCTTGCTAATATAATAGTTACTCCTTTAACTTATTTTATGTTTTATTTTAAGTTAGAGAAAGGTTATCTAAATCCTCTTAGGCCAATTTTATTATTTATAACATGTTATATTGCTGTAGCATTAGCTGTTGCAGGATATAATTTTCAAAAAAGCAACGAAATTAATAGGCTTGGTTTAAGCATATTGTATATAATTGTAAATAGTGTACCTGCAATTGCTAATATATTTTCTGGAAGTAGCATTCCTGAATCCTCTTTAGAAACCTTAAGGAACTTGCTAATTATTATTCCTTTACCTTTAATTGCATTATTCATCGTTTCAACATTTATTTATTTATTATTTTCTTTATTCAAGAATATTCAATACTATTTCTTTAACCAATTTTTCGCTAAAAATGTTCATAGTAATGCTAATTTTAAATATTATTTAGGAAACATGGCAAAAATTGTTTTTATTTCCATATTTACAGTTCTTATCATGCTAATAAGCATCTATTTACTGTTTAACCTAGATTATAGATTTGGTTTATTGTTTTTCTTGATTCCATATCTTTTAATATTAATGACTTTATTTTTAGTAAAATGAAAATCGTACCGTTTTTAATTTCTTTGTTGCTGCTAATTTGTTTGGCATCTTCAAATATAAATGCTCAGAATGTAAACATAGAAGTCTATATCGGATTATCTCCTTATTCTATGTATTCCGTAAATTTAGGAACACTTAAACTCATGGAAGGAGATAGCTTATGGATTAAGACTTCAAACTCTGCATTAATACGTTTAATTACTCCTATAGGTACGTTAGTTAAACAAGTTAATTACGATCCTAAAATATGGAATTATTATCCAATATTGCTATATAACTTTACAAATAAAGATTTAAAAGGACTTTGGAAAATTGATATCTATTCAGAGGGTTTACTTTTAAAGAGTTTTAATGTAGAACTTGCTGATAACTCGTTAGAAATTAATTCTTTTAACTATGATTTTAATTTTTCTTCAGATTTTGTAATTATGAATTATAACTTTTCCATTAATAAGTCGAGTTTCTTTAATAATTCTAAATATAATTTGCTTTTATTAACAAGTTATTCTTACGTAAATTATACAGAAAGTATAATAAGAGCAATAATTGGAGGAGAAGAAATACCTGCCAGGCCAGTTGGGATAGGATATTTAAATGTTGAAAGCAATGTGATCGAGAATTCTAAAACAATAGAAATAAAAATTAAACCTGTAATATACAATGAGACTACTCCTCAAAGAGTTTTTATCATGGAAAAATTTGAATATAAGTCATATTATTATGCTACGTATTATAAAGAAGTGGAAGGTACGAAAATATTAACTTATGTTCCAATTTTAATTAAACAATCTTCAATAAAAAATTATAAAATTAATCAAGATTATTTAACTATTAATTTAGATAAAGAAAATATAAGAACAACTTTTTTAAATATAGAATTATTCTTTAGTAATAGAACTCCTTATATTGAATTTAGACATTCTTTTCAAATTTTTATATTAAATGATGATAAGCAAACAAGATCTTTCTTCATTTTGAATAAAAAAGAATTGAATGTAACTAATAATGCTAATTTAGTTTCTGGCAAAGTTGAATTTGACCCTTTGGTTATTTTTAAACTACTTAAAGCTAAACAAGAAAACGTTTTAAAAGAATTATATATTGGTATTGTTGCCCAACAAGAAGGTATTACTGGAGCATATGTTAATAAAATAAAAGCAGAATTTTTCGCTTTAAATTTCATAAATTTAATAGATAACTCAACAATTACAAATTTTGAAATTGAAGGAAATACAAAGATAAAAAATTATAAAGGTAATGTCCTAGGAATAGGAAATTTAACTGATTTTTCTTTATATATCAATAATGTTAAAATTCCTATGAAGCTTTTAGGCTATGAAAATATTTACATTACTCCTTATCAGTATCGAAATCTCAGCATTGTAGCTTATAGATTAAATGTTACGATAATGTCAGGAGATACATTTATTTATAATGCAACGCTAATTATAACTTCTGTAAAATATAATTTACAATTGACTAATATTACGTTAAGATCGTATAGCTTTAGTACTTTATTACCTGTAGGAAATTATATTATAAAAGTTAAAAAAGAAGGCTTTGAAGATCATGAATTATCTATAACTATGAATTCAAATAAAGACGTGGTTATTGATCTAAAGCCTATCCCAAGAAGATTATCTGAAGAATTTGATTATTCTTCTTTAATTTTGTTATTAACGTTTGTTTTGTTAATAGAAATTATAGCAAATCTATATGTTTATTTCAAAATAAAAAGTTTAAAGAAATATTTATAATATTATTCAAGAATTTCCTTTGCTTTTTCTAAAATATGTGGTTTATTTCTTAACCATATATTTACGTAATACTTATAATTTGGATATGTTCTCTTTACTATTTTTAAATACATTAGAATTTCTTCTTCAGTCATGTATTGGAATTGGTATTCTCCTATATAAGGCGAAGGTTCTCCTTCTCTACGAATAATTTCTAGATGCATAAATGGTTCTCCTTTATTTATTATTATAGGAATATGATCGTTATTTAAGTTTACCAGTTCTAATATAATTCTTCCAATA
>JAVVGB010000069.1:0-5754 GCA_032249315.1 Thermoproteota archaeon | reverse complement strand
TTCGCAAAAAACTTTTCTCATAGAATAAAAATATTTAAGATGTTTTTATCTTTAAAAAAGCTAATTAATATATGGAAATTTATAGAGGTAAAAAGTTTAACGTTTACGTAGAAAAAGTAATTCTTCCTAACGGAAAAGAAAGAATTGTAGAGAAAATTGAACATAGAGGCTCCGTAGTTATTATTCCAATTTTAAATGATAAAGTAATATTGCTTAAACAATATAGACCTGTCATAAATAAATGGCTCTATGAACTTCCTGCTGGAACATTGGAGCATGATGATATTATTGAAGAAGCTAAAAGAGAATTATTAGAAGAAACAGGTTACGAAGCTAATGAGATTAAATATCTTTTTAAATTTTATACTTCGCCAGGAATAATTACAGAAGTCATGCACGTGGTTTTAGCTAAGAATTTAAATTATAAAGGAAGGAAATTGGAAGAAGGAGAAGTTATTAATGTGGAGTTGAAAAGTTTCGAAGAAATTAAGAACATGATCTTTAAAGGAGAAATCATTGATGGTAAAACTATTGCAGCTGTATTATTTTATCTTAGTTATATGAATCAATAGAGTTTACTTTTTATTATTTATAAGTTTCAAATACTACTTTATTTTTCTCGTTTAGTATCAAAATTGCTTTACTAAATTTCTTTATAACTTCATTTAAATTTCCTAAATACATGTTTGCTACTTTCCATTCATTTTTTAATCTCCACATAGCAACTAGATGAACAAATCCTCTAATTTCTATTATTCTTATTTTTTCGAGACATTCATCGTTAGTATCTATTGGTAAATAAACATAAGAATCCTCAGAACCGAATATCTTACCTTTAATTAAATATCCCTTCTCTTCTAGTTCATCTAAAAATCGTTTTAAATTCTCTTCATCCAAATTAAGAATATGTTTTATTTCATCAAGGCTTAATACTTTTCTTTGATACAAAAGCTCTTTTAGTTTTTCTTCCATTAAGTTTTATTATTTAAGAGTAAGGTAAAAGTTTTTTAAATGCTCTCTTTAATGATTTTAAAAGATTAAAATTTTCCTTTTGGTAATGAGAAAGTTAGAATGTTTATTAAATAACTTTATAATTAAATTATTGATAAGTATGTTTAAAATTGGTATTGAGCATTTAAAGAAACCTTATAATGAAGTATTAAGTGCATTACTTAATGAACTTCTCAATTATTTTGGTGATAAATTTATTTCTTTGGTAGTTTACGGTTCTGTTGCACGTGGCGAAGCACGTAAGAACAGCGATATAGACATTCTTCTAGTAATAAAGGATCTGCCAAGATCTAGATTTGAAAGGCAAGAGCTTTTCATGAAAATCGAAGAAAGAATAGAAGAAGTTTTGAATAAATATTATAAGAAAAATTATTTTATCGATTTCTCGCCTATACTTAAAACTCCTGAGGAAGCGGAAAAAATAACTCCGCTTTATCTTGATATGGTCGAAGATGCTGTCATAATATTTGATCGTGACTTTTTTGTAAAAGTATTAACTAGATTGAAGAAAAGATTGGATGAGCTTGGTGCACAGAGAATAAAATTTGGTAAGAAGTGGTATTGGATATTAAAGAAGGATTATAAATTTGGAGAGGTTATAAATATTGAATAATATTACCATTGCTAAAGATTATATTGTTCAAGCAGAAGAAAGAATATATCATGCTAAAAATGCATTGAAGCGTGGTTCATATGCTTATGTGGTAAGACAGTCACAAGAAGCAACGGAATTAGCATTAAAAGCCTCATTAAGGTTGATAGGTATTGAGCCTCCGAAAATACATGATGTAGGAGCAATACTAAAACACCATAAGCATAAATGTCCGCAATGGTTTCAGCAAATAATTCCAAGATTAGCAAGAATTTCAAGAAAATTACGTAGAGAAAGGGAACCATCAATGTATGGTGATGAAGAGAGCGGAATTCCTCCATCAGCATTATATGGTGAAAAAGAAGCTAAAGATGCGCTAAAAAATGCAAGTTACGTATTAAAAAATGTTAAGAAACTTTTCGAAGAATATTTAAAAAAAATAAAAAATGTTTAAACTTTTGTTTTTTCTTCTCAAAATTTATTCTTTAAGCAAAGGTAAAAGTTTTTCGAAGTAATCTAAGCTCTCAGGATTTATCAATGCATCTCTATTTGTTACTGGTTTACCATTAATTATGTTATATACAGCACTTTCTACTTTTTTCATATTATATGTATAAGGAATATCTGGAACTTCAAAAATTAAAGCTGGAACATGTCTAGGTGAAGCTTCCTCTCTTAAAGCTTTTTTAATTCTTTCCTTTAATTCTTCAGTTAATTTGTATCCCTGAGCCATTTTTACAAACAGAATTATTCTTTCATCATCCTTCCATTTCTGTCCAACAGCTAGACTATCAGCGATTTCTTTGAACTTTTCAACTATTCTATAAATTTCAGCAGGTCCTATTCTTACCCCGCTTGGTTTCAAAGTAAAATCTGATCTTCCTAAAATGGTTATTCCACCTGTATCACTATGATAAATTATTAAGTCTCCATGTCTCCAAACATTTTTTATTCCTTTATAATATGAGAAATATGCTTCAATATATTTTTTATTCTCAGGATCATTCCAGAAGTATATTGGCATTGAAGGAGAAGGAGCTTCGCATACAAGCTCAGCTTCTCTATCTCTAACAGGATTTCCTTTTTCATCATAAGCATTAACTTTCATTCCCAAAGCAGGACCCTGTATTTCTCCTGCATAAACAGGCTGTATTGGCGTTCCAGCAACAAAACAACCGTTTATATCTGTTCCTCCAGATATAGAATTAAAATGCAAATCTGATTTAATATGGGTATAAACATATTCGAATCCTTCAGCAGATAAAGGTGAACCTGTTTGTGATATTTCCCTTAATGAATCTAAATTAAACTTTTCTTTAGGAGCAGCATTTACACTTCTTAAAGAATTAATATAAGTTGCACTGCAGCCAAATATCGTTATTCCTTCATCTTCAACTATTTTCCACATTTTACTCCAGTCAGGATATAGTGGATTTCCATCATAAATTACTATCGTAGATCCAACTGCTAATGAGCTAACAAGCCAATTCCACATCATCCAGCTAGGACTTGTAATATATGTGATCTTATCTTTTCTTTTTAAATCAGTATGTAATATTAGCTCCTTTAAATGATTAATTAATACTCCTGCTACACTTTGAACCATACATTTGGGCTTTCCTGTTGTTCCTGAAGAAAACATTATATAAACTGGATGATTTGATTCAACTTGTTCAAATTTTATATCCTTTAAAGCTGAAGAAGCAATAAATTCATTATACAATATGGTTTTTGGAATATCTTTTATTTGTGGTTTTTCTTTTACGTATGGAAAAACTATTACTTTTTCTATTGAACTGATTTCCTTTACAATTTTTTCTACATTTGGTAAAACATCTATGTATTTTCCTTTATAATAATAACCATCTACTGTAAAGAGTACTTTCGGATTTAACTGACCTATTCTATCTACTACAGCTACATGACCTAGTTCTGTACCACATGAAGACCATATTGCGCCTAAGCTTGTTGAAGCTAGCATTGCTATTATTGTTTCTGAAATATTTGGCATATACGCAGCTACTCTATCTCCAGCTTTAACTGTATCTTTTAAAGCATCATAAAGCTTAGCTACTTCATTATAAAGTTCCAGATAAGTTAATTCTTTAATTTTTCCGCTTTCTGAATAAGAAATTAAAGCTTTATGGGAATCTCTATATTTTAACAAATTTTCAGCAAAATTAAGTTTGGCTCCTATAAACCATCTTGCTCCAGGGAATTTGTTAAGATCATCTACAACTTGTTCATATTTATTTGAATAAATTACTCTACAATATTCCCAACATAATTCCCAAAATCTTGGAATATTTTCAATTGACCAGTTATAAATTTCTTGGTAATTTTCAAGATCTAGATTTTCTTTTTTATTAACAAAATTAATGAAATCAAATACATTAGAACTTTCAATAATTTCTTTTGTTGGTGTCCAGAGCCTTTTCTTCATATAAAATAAAAATGTTAATGAAATTAAAAATGTTTAATTAAAGGGTAAAAATTTGTAGTTAAAAATAAAAAAATTCTAAATTAACTATGTTTTATGGATTATAGATATTTTAAGAGAATAGGCGAAAAAATATCTGTAATAGGTTTAGGTACATGGCAATTTAGCGAAGCATGGGGTGTTTTAGATTATAATGTAGCTAAATCTATAATAAAGAAAGCAATAGAAAGCGGAATAAATCTCATAGATACTGCTGCAATTTATGGAAGAGGGAAAAGCGAAGAATTTATAGGAAGAGCTTTAAAAGAACTGAACATTAAAAGAGACGAAGTAATTATAGCAACGAAAATTCCTGGAGACTTTTTAAATGAAAAGGATGTATTTAAAGCTACTAATAGGTGTTTGGAGAGATTACAAGTAAATGAAATAGATATAATGCAGGTTCACTGGCCTCCTTTATGGCATAATTTCCCAACTAGGAATTATATGAGAGCTTTAGAAAAATTAATAGATCTAGGTAAAATAAGATACATTGGCTTAAGCGATTATCCAGTTGAATTAATAGAAGTTGCAAGGAATTGCTTAGCTAAGCATGATATTGTTTCAATTCAGGTAAGATACAATTTAATTGAAAGATATGCTGAAATAGATCATATTCCTTACGCTGAGAAAAACAATCTAATGTTGCTTGCTTGGAGTCCTTTAGCTAAAGGAGTTTTAAGTGGAAAGTATAGCTTAGAAGATGTTACAAAGTTTAATGATTTAAGAATTAATGAACCTTTGTTTAATCCAGAAAATTATAAAGAAGTTTTGAAACTTATTGAAGTTTTAAAGGAAATAGGTAAAAAGTATGAAAAGACTCCTAGCCAAGTTGCATTGAACTGGCTGATAAATTACAGCGATGTTGTTGTTCCTATTCCAGGTGCAAAGAATGAAAATCAAGTTATGGAGAATGCTAATGCAGCAGGATGGAAAATGGAATATAAAGATTGGTATGAATTAGATAGAATAAGCAGAAGTTTAAATATTTCATATGTGACTTGGTAAGAATAAATATTAAAATGATTAAATAAGATTTTATTCTTAAAAAATTTTAATTTTAAGATGGAGTAAAAAATAAATATGTTTAAAATATTTAAAAATATGATTAGGTATTTATTGATTTTCCTCCTCGTAATTCCATTATTTCTTATTCAAATTTCTTCTGAACAAATCATGATAATATACATTAAACCTGATGGTACATTTGATCCTCCATATGCTCCTTTAAAGGTTCAAGAAAATACTTATATTTTGACGAGGGAAATAAAAGGAAGATTTATAATACAGAGAAGTGGTATTGTTTTGGATGGTAGCAACTATACATTAAATGGAATAAAAGAATTTGGTTTTTATGGCATAGAGTTAAGGAAAGTTAGAAATATAGAAATTAAGAACTTTAAGATTAAAGATTTCGATATTGGGATTTATATAGAATCTTCAAATAATATATTAATAAAAAATATTTTTATATTTAATTCTAATATAGGATTAAAAATAATTAATTCACAAAAATCAAATTTTATTTTTAATAATATATATGATAATAAATATGGTATTTATATTGAAGAATCTTTCAATAATATGTTTAAAAACAATTTGGTATTTAATAATGAATTTGGTGTAATGATAGTATATTCTGAAGATAATGTTTTTTTAAATAACAGTTTAA
>JAVVGB010000068.1:0-5765 GCA_032249315.1 Thermoproteota archaeon | reverse complement strand
TTTGGATGATGAAATCCCCACAGACAGAAAAATGAAGAATGAGACCCTCTCTGATGTTATTTAATTTTTGTATGTGTGTAATAACAAATAAAAGACATACCTTTGATACATATTTCATGAAGTTTTCTTGCTTCAAAAAATCGAGTTAATTAAATAATAAAACACTGCATACTTCAGTAACTAATTTTATTATGAGCCAAGCACTTTATAAGAGCACAATACTTTTATATATCTTTAAAATATTTGTATTACATGTAATACATATGAGTGCTACAATATCTGTAAGAATTCCTAAAGAACTCAAAGAGGAAATTAAAAAATATGGAATCAATATAAGTCATGTTGTAAGAAAGGCATTAGAAGAAGAATTAAGAAAGAAGAAAATTGAAGAAGCCAGGGAAGCTGCAAAAAGATTAGGAGAATTCTTCTCTAAAATTCCTGAGGAGGAGATTATTGAATGGATAAAGATGTCGAAAAAAGAGAGATAAAATATCTTATAGATGCAAGCTCGATAGCAATATTGCTTGGAAAAATTAAAGAAAAAACTGTTGAATTCCTTATAAATGTAGCCACCTTAGATCTTGCACTTTATGAATTAGGTAATTTCATATGGAAAGAATGTATTTTGAAGAAAAATATAAGCAAAGAAGAAGCTTTAAATATGGTAAAAGATTTAACTGATATTCTTGGATTAATGGATCTCGAAAAGATAGAAATGGAAAATGTAAGAAATGTTATGATGATAGCCTTAGATTTAAAATTGACTTTTTATGATGCATCATATCCTTACGTTGCAAAATCAAAGGATAAAATCCTCGTTACAAATGATAATGAACTTTTAGATAAGGCTAAAAGGATTGGAGTGGAAGCAATTAGAGTGGAAGAGTTTCTAAAAACTTAGGAAATTAATTTTTCCTTCAATTTTTTCTAACTTCTTACATCCTTATTCTTTTATTCAATTTAGATTATTTTTATAAAAATTTATTACGAAACTAATAATACTTTAAACTATCGCATGTTTGGCATTCTTGAGCTCATTCAAAGATTCTGCATAAAACTATAAAAACTATAAAATCTTATTAAGGAAGGTTTTTAACTAATTAGGGTAATATTTTAAACTTATTGAAGTCATACGATAGCTTTAGATTGAAATTTAAGTAAAAATGTGATAGCATATTTGATGTCCCGCCGACGGCCATCAAAACAAATTATGATTTTGTAAGCAAAAAGACATAAAAAGTTGTAATTCAAAATCTATTATAAAATTAAACAATAATTTCAAAATTCATCGGCTCGATTATACAATAACTAAACTATCTCAAATTCTATTGGTACTTTCTTTGGCTTCGGGCCTTCTGGAGTAAATATGATGTCCCAAGCATCTATTTCTGGTCTTCCTATGCTCAAATCCAAATCTTCTCTTAAATTCTCTGCAACCTCAAACCTTGCTCCACCAGGAACTTCAACTCCCTGAAATATTATATCGAGATTACAGTAACCTATAATTTTAAGCTTTCCCTCTTTATCAGCCGTTCTTAACTCATAAGGCTTCTTTAAAGGAGTAAAGGCTCCAAGCTACTCTTCAATTCTCTTTGAAACTACGCTTCTGCTTGCACCTATATCTACAAGACATTTAAGCTTAACAGTCTTTTCACCATATTTGAGTATGGCTTCGGCAATAGCTTGTTCGGTTTTCATTTCTTAATTTAAATATAAGAATTCAAAAAATAATCTTATACGCTTCTTCAAACATCTTTTCAATTTTTTAATTCCTATTTTAACATAATCTATAGTTAATTTTCTTTCATGAAAACCCCAAACATGCAGATCATATGCGGAATTCCATTCATCGATAACCCAATCACCCAATTTCAATGCAAGAGTTTTGCTAGCTCGGCTTAATAAATAAATATACCATCTACCTTCCTTTAAAAATTCTTCATATTCTGGTGTTTTAAATTTCTCAGCTAAAGCCTTAACTATCTCTTCTGCAATTTTATAGGCTTTTTCTGAAGCTTGAACCGGATCTCCCTGATTCAAATAATCATTGCATTCTTTCATTAACTTTTCAACTAGATTAATCCTTTCTTTAGCACTCTCGCTCGGATCTACTTTACTTAAAGCATCTAGCAAAACATCTATGGCATCAATTCCTCTTTCTTCAAGTTTCTTTATTAATTCTTCCATGTATATTTTTTAATTAAAATTTAAAATTTATAACAATTTTATTGTTTAATTCATAAAAAATTTAGGAATTTTTTACTCATAGAAGATAGTTAACCTTAAAATTTTCTTAAATTCCTTTTAGGGATCGCTAACTTTTTAATCGATGCTGACTTATAAGCTTTTACGCATCGGATAAGCCAATTTTGAAAAACCCACGCTTAGTTATCCGAAAATGAGAGAAGAATTCAAAAATATTGAGTTAGATTTCGATAATAGCGAAAGTGCGTAAATTATTCTTACGTAGCTTTATTCATATGAATCTTAATAATGACATTGCAAGAAAAACCCAAAGATAATTTTGATTGCTTTGGTTATTATTTCCAATTTTAAACAAGAAACACTTCTGTTACTTAGTAACTCCCCTGATACCTAAATTTGTTCACTGGATTCAAATTAGTAGTAATATTAATAAGATAAGCTTTGACACGAGTTTAGCTTCTAGTGTAAACAGGAATGGTTAAAAGTTTAATATACTTCATTAATTATTATTATGCATGCGAAAAGTCTTTTAAAAACATCATATTCTCAAGTTAAAAATTTTAAAATTTAAAAGTAAGACTATATAAATTAGAAGAAGTTTTACATGGATTATATAAATTACATTAATTTGAAGAAGCTATTCGCCTTAGGAATAATCTTTCTATTAATAACTTCAATATTCTTAATTTTTGTTCCTAAAATTGAAGCACAAAATCGCTTTAGCGGTAAAGGAAGCGGAACTCCTTGGGATCCTTATATTATTACAAATGTAAAACAGCTTCAAGAAATGAAATATGATCTTAAAGCTTATTATGTTTTAGGAAATGATATTGATGCTTCAGAAACAAAAAATTGGAATAATGGACAAGGCTTTGAGCCTATAGGAGATATAGATAATCCTTTTACAGGTTCATTTGATGGAAGAGGATACAAGATTTACAATTTGTATATCAATAGAGTTGGAGATTTCGTGGGACTTTTTGGAGCTGTAGGGGCACGTGGCATTATAAAAAACATAGGACTGGAGAATGTTACTATAATAACTGATGGATATTATAGTATAGGTGGATTGGTTGGATATAATTTTGGAACAATATATAATGTCTATTCAACAGGAACGATAAAGGGTGTACGATTTGCAGGCGGATTAGTTGGATTAAATGAAGGTACAGTATATAACTGTTATTCAAAGGCTTCGGTAGATGGAATAAGTGAAGTAGGTGGATTGGTTGGATGGAATTATTATGAAGGTACAGTATATAACAGCTATTCAATGGCTTCTGTAAATGGAATAGATAAAGTAGGTGGATTAGTTGGAGAAAATGAGGGAACAATATATAATTGTTATTCAATAGGCACTGCGGCCGGAAAATGGAATGTTGGAGGATTAGTTGGAGTAAATAAAGGAACAGTAGCAAATTCTTTCTGGGATATTGAAAAATCTGGATTGGAAATAAGTGCTGCTGGAACTGGAAAAACAACTGCTGAAATGAAGAATGTTAGAACATATACAGATATGGCATGGAGCAAAGGATTAATATATCCATGGGATTTCGTAGGCAATCCTTATGATGATAAAGGAATCGAGGACATCTGGGACATCGATCCAAATATTAATGACGGTTATCCTTATTTAACAACTATAAAGATAGGAGAATTAGCTAATGTTAACGTTAAGGCTAAAGGATCTAATGAGATGCAATGGTTACTTTATATTATTTTCGCTGGAATAATTGGTGGCATGATAGCTATATTATTTATTCTAATAAGAAAGCTGAAAGATTTACGCTTGCAAAGTACTGATACTAGATAAAATAACCAAAGAAATTAAGATAAAAACTAAAGCTATAATAATTTATTCGTTGAAAGATTGTTTCTTTAATAAATTAAATGATATGAATCATAAAAATTGCTTTATACAACCTTTATGTAATAATATTTAAGTTAATGGAGGATGAAAAGGTTTTAATAGATAGATATGCTGCTTCTTTAAAATCTGCAGAGATATTAATAAGCAGAGAGAAACTTAGAGCATTTGCTTCTCGTGCTGAATTACTTCTTCCAAAAGTTCAAGAACTCTTGAATGAAGTAAATGATATCATATCTAAAAATCCTGATGAAATAAAAAATTTCAAAAAATTGAAAAGAAAAAAGGCTGGTTCTAAGAACACTTTATTGCATGTTATACTTGTGGTAGTTTATTTATCGATACTACTATTCTCATTTTTTTACAAACTTGACATTTGGCTAATTACCATAATATCTATATTGTTCTCGGCGTTAGGTTCAATAATCTCATTCATAGCAACAAAAAATGGTAAAAATATAATTAAGGATATCAATTCGCAGATAGAGGCTACCAATAGAATTATAAATGAATTGTTAAGGGAAGGTATTTACATTCCTACAATAGCTCCTGTAGAAATGATGGGCGAAGATTTTGCCAGTATGCGTTCTGCACTTATTTCTGGAAGGAATAGACTTTTGCTCATTATAGGATTTCTTCAAGTGTTAAAGAAATATAAGGAAGGTAAATAAAAGAATAAGATGATTGATTTATTTCAATTTATAGTTCATTTTTAGGAATATAATAATGATATTAAAAGCTAAGATTTCTTTAATTCTTCAGCTTCTTTAAGTAGCTTTTCATGCTCTATTTCTTTTTCTATATTTTCATAGCAAACAACCGTTTTCAAATCTTCATCTTTAGGAATCACATCAACCCCCATTCTAAACAGAACATTTTCTTCCTTGAAGAAATGCATTCTTATTAAATCTATCAAACTTCTGCATGGCTTTATAACCTCTTCAACTCCTGCTTCTTTATTTTTATATGCGTTTATTTTCTCTTCAATTTCCTTCAAATATTTCTTCATTTCTTCATGCTCAAACTTCATGACTCTTATTGGAGCTTCAGTAGAGGCATCAAGACTTTCCAAAGTAGGAAAGAAGCACTTTTCTTCTTTATCGCGGTGGCATCTATCTAAGAATTTGCTTGCAAAGTTCAGGAAGCTGATCATAAAGCTTATTGATATTTCCTTTCTATTTTCGAATTCATCTAGCTTCATTTCTAAGCGGTCTATTACTTCTCTAATGACTTTATGATCTAACAATAAATGGAAAATAGATGCTTTTGCTTCTTCATGCATATATTTAAGAACCTTTATCATTAATATAACTTTTCTCCCTAATTTTTTCGGGATAAAATAGAACTCTAGAAGCACGAATTAATAGCTCAATTTAATTAGTTCTATTTCTTTAAGCAAACGACTTCTAGAAGATTTTGGTAAGCCTTTACTTTTATCTTTTTCCTGTAGACATTCAATCTTTCAATCCAATTGATATCAAAAAGTGGAAAGAGTAAAGATTTATATAAGAATTGTTTATTATGTAGCAATGGCAACATCCAAGAGAATCGAGATTATTAAGAATTTGTTTACTGAAGCTGAAGAATATTTGGCTAAAGGAGATGCAGTTCAATCTTCTGAGAAGCTATATAAAGCTACGGAGGAATGCATTAAATTATTATCTGAGCGCTTTAACCTTCCTGAAGTAAAAGA
>JAVVGB010000067.1:0-5863 GCA_032249315.1 Thermoproteota archaeon | reverse complement strand
GAATAATAAAGCATAAAAAAGAAATAATTGAAAAATATCAGGAATTTAGGAGAAATTATTTGAAATATGCTAAAATAATAAAAAATATAGCCAAAGAAGTTTTTCAGGAAAATTTCTTAAAAATAATAGTTTTTGGAAGTATATTAAGCAAGAAATATAGAGTTGATAGTGACATTGATATTGCAATAATATTAAAGGAAGAATCTAAAGAAGAGGAAAGAATAGCCTTTTATAAAGAGATTAGGAATAAGTTAGGATTTTTGCATCCCTTTGAATTTCATATAGTATCAGAATATAACTGGGAAAATTGGTATAAGAAGTTTATTAAAGAATTTTTAGAAGTTTAATTATTATTGTTATTGAAATTTTCTTTAACGAAGCCTCTTACGCCTCTTCCTGGATGTTCGGTTTTTTCCCAAAATACAGGCTTTGTTATTTCTTGATAAAGCGCTCTTAAAGCTGCCAATGGCATTAAAACATTCATGTATATTACCATTAGCGGTATGTATTTATAATGCTTTTTACCAATTCCTTCTAACATTGCACCTTTGATCCAAGCAAAATAGTAAATTACGTTAAAAATTAAAGGAGCTATTGCAAAGAAAGGAAAAGTATCTGCCAAAAGTTTTGTTGGGATTAAGCTATAGTATTCTAGTATCCATAAAGCAGTTAAAGCATATGCTACCCAATTTAATATTACTGCAAACGGAGCAATTAGCATAAAGATGATGCTTATTAAATTTTTAAAACCTATTCTTTTTACTGCGTAAGGTTTTAAGAAAATTGGAATGTATTTCCATAATGTTTGCATCCATCCTCTAAACCATCTTGTTCTTTGTCTTAGCCAAGCCTTAAAATTAACAGGTGCTTCCTCCCATTGTCTTGCATCAATAACAGTAAACTTAGCTTTAGCGATGTTAAACCTAACTGTTAACTCTGCATCTTCTGTTAAATTTATAGAATCCCATCCTCCCACTTCCTTTATCAAAGATTTTCTGAAATAATTTCCTGTTCCTCCTAAAGGAGTAAAAAGATTCAAATGACTTCGACCGTTTAAAAATATTCTAAACCATCCAGCATATTCCATAGCAAAGATTTTAGTAATCCAAGAATCTTCAACGTTACTTATACGCAATACTGTTTGAACGTAATCATAACCATGCTGAGTTATTGCAGAAGCTACTTTGATGAAAATATCTCTATCTAATATATCTTCAACATCAACAACTCCAATAATCTCTCCTCTAGCCATTTGGAAAGCATCATTAAGAGCGGATGGTTTTGTAGGGAAATATCTTCTTCTTCTTAATAAAACGACATCAGGATACTTTTGCTGGTACCAAAAAGCAATTCTTTCGCTTAGCTCGTCTTCCGTAACAACTATTATTTCTTTTCTATCTAAAGGATAATTGACATGGTTAATTATTACGTCTATTGTTCTACTTAAAATTTGTTCATTTCTTGATGGAACAATAACAGATATTGTTGGATAATATTTAAGATCAAGTTTAGGACTAAACGGTTTTCTTACACCAAAAATGATTTTAATTATATGTATAATTCCCCAAACAATGTAAAATATTGTTATAAACCAAGCAAGAAAAATAAAAAATGGTTTTTGGTAAAATATTAACAATAATATTATAAAAATTACAAAAGATAGAAAAATAAAAAGTCTTTTTTTATTCATTAACTTTTATAAATTTGAAATTATTTTTTCTGGTATTTCTTCTTCCGAGTTTACATTTATGATTTTAATCCTCTCAGGATTTAAAATAGCTGCAAACTTTGAGATATCAACTTTCTGCATCATTATAAGAAATACCTTACCATCAATGTCTAATGATTTAACAATAGTCTTTAATAATATATTGTGCAACTCGCTTATATCTAAAATAATCTCCACTGCAGCTACCAACTTATCATCTTTCTTTATTACTAGCGGAAAGAAATGTCTAGAACCGCTAATTCCTGATACTGAAGAGAAAACTAAAGCATTTAAGTTTTTTTCAAAATTTATTCTCAATGATGTATGGTATAGGATATTGGTCAATTTGGAATAATAGCTAACATTCTTACCCAATTTATATATAGGATAATTAATAATTTCAGTTTCATCTACTTTAAATTCATGATTGTTATTGCACTTAATTAAAACTAAAGGAAACTGAAATACATTGAAGCAACTGTTGCATCTGAAAGAAATGCCAGGTCTGCCGTAATCTATTCCTACAGTTTTTAACACTTTCTTACACTTTGGGCATAAATATACATCGTTTCTAGTAAATTCTTGAACTGTAGCGACGTAGCCACATTCATAATGTACTATAAAATCTGCTTTAATTAAAGCATCACTTTTGCACATTGGACAAACAAATTTGATCGAAAGATTTAAATTCTTGCAAACTGGACAAGCTATGAATGATGCATAAGATTTTATTTCGAAAATTCCTCTTTTTTCAAGCTCTTGTAGTCTATCGATAGGTAATACCTTTCCTTCTATAGAATAAACAATTCCTTCATTGGTTAGTGAAGGCTTAATTTCATAATCTTGACCTTTGATGCTTAGTATTGAAATCAGCAAAATATCCTCATCTATCATATTACCTCTATCTTTCAATATTTCTAACATATATAGCTATATCTTTAGTATGTTTTAGGGGTATATAAATTTTTACGCATGATTTTTTTTGTAAAATTTATAAATAATAACAAAATATTCAGAAAAATATTGAACTCAAGTAAAACTAAGGGTTTATCTTCATTATTCTATTTCGTATTATTATAGATAACTTTTATTAAAAAAACTATAAATAAAGCCGACGAAAACATAAAAGGAATCAAATAAACTGGATTGTAAAAGTAAAATCCGAATTTAGCTGAAATAGATAATGAAAAAATAAAAATGATTAATATACTAACGAAAATAGTTGTATATAATCCAATCTCTTTATTCCTTTTATAAATTAAAAAACTTATTAAAATTAGAAGATTTATAATGATCAAATAAATTAAGTCGGAAAAAAATAAATTCAAATTAAAAAAATGAAGATAACTAAAAATAGCTGTAAAATAAGCTAATATAAAAATCAAATTATCAATTTTATAAATTTTTATATCATTATTTAATTTTAATACGGCATAAAATTTTGAAATGTATAAATATGATCCTAAAATGCTAAAAACAAAACTAAATGGTGTAATTATAGCTATAGCAATCGGAACAGCTTCTTCATTATATAAATAATTATCCATTAAAGGAAAGAAAGGAAACATATAACCATGGGTAAAAGAATCAAGAAAGACATGTAAATTTGTTCCTGAAATTCCAGAAAATAAATAAGATTTAAAAGGTAGTTCTTTATCACTATGGATTAAAAACTTTTTATAAAGTAAATCAAGACTTCTTAATTTAAACATAATAAAAGCTAATATTAAGCCTAAGAAGATTGAAAATAAAAAAGTATGAACGATACCATGGTGAGGAAAAGGTAATCCCAATATTAATACAGCTGCTGGTTCTAAATCTGTTATTACGTTTGCTATTAAAAAAGTTGGCAAATGAATTTTATTTCTTAGTGGATAACCTATGCCTAATGCTATTCCTAAATGAAAAGTTGTGAGTGGCATACTTAATTGGTTTATATAAATTTTTAGATTTATAAAAAATTAAAGGTGCTGAAAGGCAAAGATTATGCGAAAAATTCTGAACCTATTCTTATTTAATTCTTGTTTTAAAAGTTTGCTATAAAGGATAAAGAACCACTGTTTCTTAAAGCAAAACAGAAAATTAAACAGATAAATCTTTTGAAGGAAATTGAAATTTTAAGATATACAATTATAGATAAATTTATAAAAGTAATTATAAATAAATAATTTAGAAAAATGCATGAATATAAAGTCCGTGTTAGATTATCGGAAACAGATTATTTAGGAATAGCATACTATTCAAATTATTTTGTTTATTTTGATGTTGCAAGAATAGAACTTTTAAGAGATGCAGGAATAACAAAAAATGAAATGGATAAGAGAGGATTAACCTTTGTTTGTGCTGAAGCAAGCTGTAAATATTTAGCTTCTTTGGAATTTGATGAAATAATAACGATTAAAACTTGGATAGAAAAAATTGGTAACAGTAGCATAGTTTACAGACATTTAATTTTAAAAGAAAATGGAGTTGAAGCTGCACAAGGATATGTAAGAGATGTTTTAGTTGATAAAAATAGAAAGCTTGTAACGATACCAGAAGAATGGAGAAATTCACTAATTAAATATTTAAAGATTTAAAGTTCAAATACGTATCCCGGTATTCTTGGAAAAGGTTGAACTTCTCCTATATGATTGCAACCGCAAATCCATGCTATAACTCTTTCAATTCCTATTCCAGCACCTGCTGAAGGTTTTAACCTTCCTTCTTTAGCTAGCTTTAAAAGCACACTGTAATTTTCCTTTCTTACACCATCTCTTTCCATTTTTTTAACTATCTTTTCATATTCATATTCCCTTCTGGAACCAGATAATACTTCTCCTATATTTGGAAGGAAAAGGTCATAGTTATCCCATTTGCCTTTTTCAAAATCTTCAAAATCATAAAATTCCCTAGGAATGTTGACTACCCATACCGGAGTCTTTTCTTTTTTAACTTTTTCTTCCCATTTTTTTCCAAATTTGCTTTCCAATTCTTCTATATCGTAAACTTTAAAAGGTAAATCATAGCTGTTTATTTTTTCATATACACCCAAAAACTTTAATTCTTCCTTCAGCTCTTTTTTTATGTCATTTAAATATTCTATGAATAATTCTTCTACTAAACTCATTACATCCTTAGAGCTTGCATATCTTATTTCAAAATCCAATTGTGTAAATTCAAAACAATGAATTCCAGTAAAAGCTCTTTCTCTTTTTTCAATTCTTATATTTGGAGATAAAACAAACATTTTAGGCGTTAATAAAGAAGCGATAACCATTTTATGAACAATCATGCTGAGCATCATTCTTACATTTTCTCCGTAAATTTCTGTCTCAATTCTCTTTTCTATCGAAGCTCCTGGATCTGGCCATAAAGGATCTGTGGTTTTAGAAAGAATTATAGGCAAAAACCATTCGAAACCTTTTTTAATAAAAAAGTCTGTGAAATATTTTAACGTATAAGTAGTAACTTTAGCTATTGTTCTTCTTCTTTCCAAGTTTGCTTCTTCGTAGATGGGTTTAGGAATCTCTTTTAAGGGATAAACCATGTTTTAAATTCTTCAAAAAATGCTATATAAATTTTTTATTATTTATGGCGTAAAATTTTCAAGAAAAACTCAATATAAAAGAAATTTCTTGTAATAGTTTTATAAAAGAGTCTTTTAAATTAAAACTTTTTCATACATCTTTAATTTCCATAAAGGAGTCTTCTTAAAATTAAAAATTATTTTGAAGAATGTTAGGTTTACGATAAATAAAAAAACTATATGCTATGAGCATAAGAGCTTAATATATAAAATAACAATATACTTTTAATGAGAAAAATTGTCTTCTGCGATTTTGATGGAACTATAATTTACGAAGATGCATTAACATTGCTTTTATCAAAGTATGCAAAAGGAGATTGGGAAATTTACGATAAACTGGTAATTGAAGGAAAAATGACTTTGGAGGAAGGAATAAAAAATCAGGTGAGTTTAATAGAATATAGAGATCAGAGTGAGTTAAACGAATATTTGATCAAAAATTGTAATTTAAGAAAAGGTTTCAAAGAATTTTTAAATTATTGTAAAAATAATAATATTGAATTTGTTATATTAAGTGCAGGATTAGATTTTTATATTTATTTAATACTTGAAAAATATGGAATAAAAGATATTAAAATAATTTCTCC
>JAVVGB010000066.1:0-5980 GCA_032249315.1 Thermoproteota archaeon | reverse complement strand
TAGAGAAGAAATAATAAAAAATATTCAAGGAATAAATAAACAAATAGCTTTAGGATTAATTGATAGCAATATTTCTTTAATTGAAGATGTTAACTATCTTTTAAATGAAATAAAAAGAATAAATGAAATAATCAAGCTAAATAACGTTATAATTACAAATTCTTCAGATCTGGATCTTCTACCTTTTAATGTTGCTTTAGAAAAGGTTAAAGTTTTAAGAAGTTTAAATGAAATAGAAACATGAACGACATTCTTTTAACGCAAGAAATTGGAAGTTTAGCAAGACATTCAATGTTTAAAGAAAAATTAAGTAAAGAAGAAATTGATGAAATAATAAACGAAGGCAAAGAATTAGGTGTTGAAAATTTAGAATATTTAAAGGATCTTTTGTTGAAAGGAGGTTACAAGATTTTCCCAAAAGAATTGGAGAATTTTGCTTCATTATATGCAATAAGATTGTTTGAAAAAGTAGGATTAGATATTATATTTAATGGAGAGCAACCTAGAATGGAAATGTACCAATATCCAATATTATTTATTGAAGGAATTAAACCTGTTGGATATGTTAGGGTTTTTGATTTACAATATTTTTTGAAAGGAGAAATTCAAGATGTTCCAAAACTTAAAAAGCCTTATCATTTGGAAGAATTTTTATTCGTTAAAAGTCATACTAAGAAAAAAATAAAAATACCTATAACTGGTCCTTATACATTAGCAGACTGGTCTTTTAATTTATATTATCAAAGGAAATGGATAGGAAAGTTAAATAATTATTATAAAGAAAAATATGAAGCTAAAAGAGAGTTTACATTAGATTTGGCTAAAAACATTATAAGAGAAAATATTAAAGTTCTTGTTGAAAATGGTGCCGAAATAATACAAATAGATGAACCAGCTGCTACTACAATTCCTGAAGAAGTTCCTTTAGTTGTAGAAGCTTTTAATGAAGCTACAAAGGGAATTAATTGTAAGTTTACAATGCATGTTTGTTTTTCTAAGGATTATAAACTTTTATTTCCTCATATATTGGAAGCAAAGAATTTAAAACAATTAGCTTTAGAATTTGCTAATAGAGATAAAAAAGAATTGGGAATAGATGATAATATAAGGAAGGGATATTCCTTTTTAAAAGACTTTTCAGAATATTCAGATAAATTAGAAATTGGTTTAGGTGTTGTAGATGTTCATGTTGATTACATTGAACCAGTAGAACTTATTAAAGATAGAATAAGTTATGCTATAAAGGTATTAAAGGATCCAGAAAGAATATTTGTAAATCCTGATTGTGGTTTAAGGACAAGAAGTTGGAAAATTGCTAGAGCAAAACTTGAAAACATGGTTAAGGCTGTTAGAATTTTAAAGCAAAATTTAGTCGTGGGGTAATTCACTAGCATTTGCATCACTTAACACTTTTATTTCCATTTATGGGTTGCTGTTTAGATGGCCCGCCGACGGCCATCTGCATAAAGAACACTTATTAAAATAAAATTTAAATTTTAATACAAAAAGAATTTCTTATGATAATTAGTATTGTTCCAGAACTTGCTCTTGATGACGGAACACCTTTTGCAGGTGGTTTGGGTGTTCTTGAAGCTGATAAATTCTATACTTGCGCCAGAAACTTTATAGAATACACCATCATTACACCTCTATATACTTCTGGTTATATTAAATATGACTTTTTAAATGATAAAGCTATAGCTTTACCAGATCAATTTCCCCATGATTTTTTAATTAAATTAAGGGAAGTTGGAAAAGAACAAATTTATTTAAGAAAGGAAAATGTAGAAGTTTCTTATTATGAATATTCTATTAATAAAGCTAAAGTAATTTTTGTAAAAGCTTTAAAGCCAGCATGGGCTTCAAGGCTATTTAATAGGCTTTACGAACATTTGGATCAATCTTTTTCTTTTTACAAATATTTACTGTTTGCTAAGGCTGTCGTAACCTTTATTGAAAAATATATTGGATTTGAAAATGTTGAATATTTAGATCTAGAAGAAGCTTATTCAGCATTTATTCCTTTAATATTAATTTCTAAAAATGTTAAATTAAATTGCAGATACATAATTCATACACCAGGTCCTTGGGGGCATCCTCGTTATATTAGAGATCTATTCAAAGAAGAATTTGGATATAACTTTATCGAAGATAATGTTTATCTTACTAATATCGCTGCTTCTTTATGCCAAGAAATAATTGCAGTAAGCAAAAAGCATTTTGAGATATCTAAGAATATGTTTCCTCATTGTATTAATAAAATGAGATATGTTACAAACGGTGTGGATATCAAGCGTTGGATGGATAACGATCTATTGGAACTTCATTTAAATAATGAGTTAAATTTGGAAAAATTAAAGGAAATAAAAGAAAAAAATAAAGCATTGCTCTACGATTTCCTTAAACAATTTAAAGAAATAGATCCAAATTCAATGTTTGTTGCATGGAATAGAAGAACTGTACCATATAAGAGACCTGATTTTGTTATTAGGTTTATTAAGGAAAATGAAGCAAATGTTACATTTATATTAGCAGGTAAAACTGATCCTATGGATGAAATGGGTCTTGAATTTATGGAAGAAATGAAAAGACTTTCTAGTGCTAAGAATAACGTAATTTATATTTGGAATTACAATACAGCTGTAGCTAAATTAATTTTTAAAGGAATTGACCTGCTTTTATTTACTCCTTTCTCTGGCTGGGAAGCATGTGGAACTTCAATTATGAAAGCTGGAATTAACGGTATTCCTACTTTATCTTCAAGGGATGGTTCTGCTTTGGAATTAATTCAAGATAATTTTAATGGTTGGCTTTTTGGTAAAGATCTTAAAGAATTAATTTTATACAATTCTGAAAAAGGAAATAAAATTAGTGAAGAAGATTATAAAGAATTTTCTGAAAAGCTTAAAAAAATAATAGATCTTTGGAATAACGATAAAAATAAGTATCTTGAAGTTTGTTTAAATGCAATAAAAACTTTTCTACCATTTGCATCTTCAAATAGAATGCTTTCGCAATATTATCCAAATCATAAAGAAAAATTTATAGCTGAATTAATAAAATTATTTAAAGATGAAAATAATGCCGCCTTAGCTCAGCCCGGTTAGAGCACTCGGCTGTTAACCGAGGGGTCGCCGGTTCAAATCCGGCAGGCGGCGTTTCTTATGAAATATTCAGTTTCTGTTGTTTTAAGAGAAAAAATTAATGATAAAAAATTTTTAGCAGTAAAAAGACCTTATAATGACGAAGAATATCCAGGTATGTGGGGATTACCTGCTATTTCTTTTAAACCTCCTGAAACGCCTGAAAATGCTGTTAAGCGTTTAGGTATTGAAAAATTAGGCTGTTTAATAGAACCTTATTCATTTTTAGGTGCATTTTATCAAGAAAGACCTTCTTATAAATTAATTTTATTTTTATATGAAGCATATATAAAGGAGGGTTATCCTGATGTAAGTAAAGGAAAAAAAGGAACAATATATATTGATCAAATTTGGACCGAAAATTATGAAATACTTTTTCCTATTGCAAGAAAAGGCTCTGCATGTTGCCAACTTTTTTTGTATCATTTAGGAATGTTAAAGGAAGAAGATTTATTAACTAAAATAAGCAAAGAAGATCTAAAATGATTCATGGGCCCGGTGGGATTTGAACCCACGACCCCCCGGTTATGAGCCGGGTGCTCTAACCTAGCTGAGCTACGGGCCCTTGCGTTGTTTTATTATATATTTATTATTTAAAATTTTTATTAATTCTCCTCTATTTTCCTTTCTTCTATTACTTCTATAAGTTTTTTTGAAGGCTTTTCCTTTATTTTTTCTCCTTCTATATATATTTCAGCTCCAGGATATTGTTCTTCCAAATCTTTTCTTAACTTAGAAATATCTGTATTTTTATCAGCCTTAACATATATTTTTGTTTTTCCTCCTTCTTGAATTATACTAATTGAATATCCGCTAACACCGCTAAATCCAAAATCTTCTTTAAACATTTTTTCAAATAGCTCATCAAAAATATCTTTCTTTCTTTTCATAAAATAAATATTGTAGAACTAATATTTTTTTGTATGGTCTTTTTGCAAATTAATCCTATTGATGCTATAATGAAAAGTTCTTCACATATTTTATTTTTAATTTTGTTATTTTTTCTTTTAGCATTGTTTTTTTATTTATCTTTTAGGATAAAATATGCACCTATTTTCCCATTGATACTATCCATATATTTGTTAATAGTTTTAGAATACAATTCATGGTCGATTATTATACAATGGTGGGGATGCGATTTTATAGAAGAAAAGGTTATTTGTGGTTTTCCTTCCTATACTGTTTATCTTGATGCTTCGCAGAAATCTTATCTTTTAGTTTTTAATGTTGCAATAATATTTTCTTCTTTTCTTTTCTTATTAATAAACTATATGTATAGATTAAAAGAGGAATAAAGGTTTAGTTGGTTAAACAAATTTTTAAAAGAATACTTAATAATAATTAATTATTAGTTAGGGGCCGGTAGTTCAGTGGTGGAATGTCCGCTTTGCAAGCGGAAGGTCGAGGGTTCGAATCCCTCCCGGTCCATTCTAGTTGAATATCAAATCTTTTGAGAGTAGACACGTATTATGCTCTTAAGTAAAGGAGATAAGATTAAGTTAAATTTTTGATCTCTTTTCTGAATAAACAATTAGGATTCCTACTGTGCAATCAAATGTATGTCATTAATATTGCATAAAGTTTACTATTGCTTCGTTTACAATTTCGGGTTTTTCTTCATGTGGAACATGGCCAGCTTCAGGAATAATTATTAATTTTGAATCTCTAATTTTTTTATTTATTTCATAAGCATATTTAACAGGAAGCCAAGGATCTTTCTCGCCCCAAATTATCAAGCATTTCTTATTTATCTTTTCTAAATAATTTTTCAAAACTTTAAATTTGCTTAAATTTCTTAAAGAACTTAATAAAACTCGCCTAGAACCTTGCAATTTTAAGGGTTTATAATATCCTTCAATCACTTCGCTATTTATTTTGCTTTTGTCATGGTAGACTTGGTTTAGGGTATTAATCACCGTCTTTCTATTGATCATAAAGAAAGAAAGTAGCTCTCCTATAGGTTTAATCATAACAATTTTAAATGACAATGGTAAAGAATCATCATCACTTATAGCTGTGGCATCTATCAAAATTATTCGATCAATTATTTCTTCAAAAATATATGCAAGATTTATTGCAATTCCTCCTCCCATAGAATTACCAACTAGACAAATTTTTTCCAAGCCAAGCTCATCTATAAAGGCTTTAACATGTTCTGTGAATTCACTTAGATCATATTTTCCTTTTGATTTTTCTGTTAAACCGAAGCCTTTAAGATCCAAAGCTATTACATGAAAATGTTCAGATAATGGTAACAAATTGTTTCTCCAGCTAAATGAAGACGCTCCCCATCCATGTAATAATAACAAAGTTTTTCCTTTCCCTTTTTCAACATAAAAAGTCTTAATACCTTTAACGTTTACGTATTTTCCTAAGGAAATCCAATCATTCCATGATATGTTTTTCTTAAAATTAAGGAAAGAATTGTTGTTTTTCATAATTTTTATAAAATAAACATTAAAAATAAAAATTTTCAAATAACGAAGCTATTTAATAATTAAAAATTTAGAAGTACTAAATATTAGAATCTTTTTAATGCAATCCTAACATATAATTTACGATAATTTGATGTGACAATTGTTGAAAACTTTGGTTCAAAGTATTTATGGGTAAAACTAAAAACTGCTTCACAACTAAAACTAAAAATTTACTTGCGGTAATTAAATAAAAAAGTGTTCAAATAAATTAACTTAATATTTTTACTTTTCTTCCTTCAACTTTAAGCTTTCCTTCCATAAATAGTCTGATTCCTTTAAGGATTATCTCTTGCTCAGCTTTTTGTACTTTTTCTTTTAATGTTTCAACTGTATCATTTTCATCTACTTCTACAGCTTTTT
>JAVVGB010000065.1:0-6055 GCA_032249315.1 Thermoproteota archaeon | reverse complement strand
TATCCATTTGTTTGAAAAATAAATTTTAAACAAAGGTTTATTGTTATGCATAGTATAAACATCTTTAAATATTTCAGAATATTCAGGAAGCGTTGTTTCTCCTAATATTTCTACTTTCATAAATAATTTTAATAAATGAAAAGTAATATAAGTATATGTTTGAAGAAGCTTATGCTGAAAAAATTCTTAAAGTAAAAAACTATTCAAATAAATTTATTACAAAAATTCCGTTCAATACAAAGATCATAAATGTTATTAAATTAATGCATGAAAGACAAGTAAGAAATGTTTTTGTGGAAAAAGATGAAAAATTCATCGGCATAGTTACTGTTAAAGAAATAATGAGAACAATTGAAAAAGATCCTTTAATTATTTTTAATGAAGAAATTGTAAATTATGCAAAAAATTTAGAAGAAATAAGCAATGAAGAATCAATATTCAAAGCTGCAAAAATAATGTATGATAAAGATATTGGAATTTTGGCTGTAAAGGAAAATGGAAAAATAACAGCTAAAGTTGGTGAAAGGGATTTATTGCTTGCCATACCTCATTTAGATCTTAAACTAAGAGTCATGGATATGATGACAAAAGATGTCGAATATGTTTCTCCAGACAATACAATACTGGATAGCATAGTTGTTATGAATAAAAGAAAATCAAGACATGTACCTGTAATGGAAAATGATAAACTTATAGGTATGCTTTCCTCAAGGGATATTTTAAGGCTCTTTTCTAAATGCAATAATGAAGAAAATGTTAAAGAAGCTATAAATATTAAAGTAAGAAAGGAAATGAATATTAGTCCTTTAACAATAGATCTCTATGCTTATATTAAAGATGCAGCAAATTTAATGATAAATAAAAATATAGGAGCTTTACCTGTTTTAGATGTAACAAAAGTTGTAGGGATCATTACTGAAAGAGATATGATAAAAACTCTTGCTCTAAGATTTTAAAAATTAAGATTTAAAAAAATAAATTTTAATCAAATATGATGTATTATAACGGGAGGCTGTATAAGGTTAAAGTATACTATGGCTAATACAAATACCCAAACTATATCAACGAAATGCCAGTATAAAGTGCATGCTAAAACAGGATGATATCTTTCCTTTGAAAGTTTTCTTTTTAATGCCATAGCCATTATTACAAGCATAAAGGCTAAACCCATTATTACGTGGGTACCATGTAAACCAGTAATTAAGTAAAATGTTGAGCCATATACACCGTCTTTTATCGATAAACCTGAATGAGCATATTCTATGATTTGTCCAGTAATGAAAATTGTACCAAGTACAAATGTTAATGCTAGGAATATTTTAAATCTGTTTATAAATCCTCTCTTAAGCATTTCATATGCAACATGCATTGTTCCGCCACTAGCAAATAAGAAAATTGAATTTATTAATGGCACTGTAACATCAACTAATTCAATTATTCTGCCATCAACAGGAGGAGGCCATGTTGGATATGATGCTCTTAACCAAACATATGATGAGAATGCTGTTCCAAAAATTGTAGCTTCTGAAAGTATGAAAATTAGCGTAGCTATTAAAACATCTCCTCTCTTTAATCCAGCTAATTTCTCTAACGAAAACTCTGTTAGATAGTGAGCAAGTTTTGTTGCTTTACTTAAATAATCTTTGTAGAACCAATAAGACATAACTGCAATGAATATAGCTATTAATATCGAACCTAAAATTATATTTCCAATCAAAACAAAGAATGCACCTAAACCTGCAAAACCTGTTGACATTCCTGCAATAGCTGCATAAGGATGAGGATAATGTAAATCATGTGAAGAACCATTTAAATGAATTGGACGGCTTACAGTAGCAAATTCAGGTAAACCTATTTTGGCTGCTCCCCATGGATCTTCTGGAGCTGGCCTTCCTCTTAACCAGCTTTTAATTATATCAATAAAGAATATAAGTAATCCTAAAGCTAAAACAAATGTGCCAATTGTAGATAATAATTGTAAATCATAATATTGTGAAGGGTATGAGTAATATCTTCTTGGCATTCCTTCAAGACCTAATTTAAACCATGGAGTATAAGTTATGTATGTTCCTGCTACGATTAAAATAAAGCTTATTTTGCTTAATTTTTCACTAAACATCTTACCAGTTATGAATGGAAAGTAATAGTATATTCCTCCAATTAAAGCAAAAACAATAGGCAAAACTACAAAATGAAAATGACCTAAAACCCAATATGTATCTTGTATTGCATAATTGACTGGTATATATGCATTATATACTCCTGTTATTCCTCCAATAATAAAAGCTCCGATGAAAGCAAGTGTAAAAGCCATAGGAGTACATAATCTTATTCTTCCTCCATATAGAGTAGCTATCCAGTTAAATACTTTAATTCCTGTAGGTATCGCTACTGCTACTGTTGTTACCATAAATAATATTCTAACATTTATATCTGTAGGTGTAGTAAACATGTGATGAACCCAAACAATGTAAGAAATTATAGCTATTAAAAGTGATGATAAAGCTATAGCTCTAAAACCATATATAGGTCTTCTTGCCATTCTAGGTAGAACCTCTGAAACAACTCCCATTGCAGGTAAAACTAAAATGTAAACTTCAGGATGTCCAAAGAACCAGAAAATATGTTGCCATAATATAGGATCTCCTTGTCTAACAAAGAAATGCGTACCTAAATGTCTGTCTAATTCCAACATAATTAATCCTGCAGCTAATGGAGGTGTAACTACAATAATTAGTATTGCAGTAGAAAAGAATGCCCAAACGAATAAAGGCATATGGGAGAAAGGAATGCTTGGATGTCTTAATCTAAGAATTGTCATTATAAAGTTTATTGCACTTATTGTAGTAGATATTCCTAGAAGAAGTACTCCTAAGCCTACAAAATCAACACCAATATCTTGGTAAACAACTGAAAATGGTGCATATAAAGTCCATGTTACCATAGGTTTACCTACTAATATGCTTAGCCAGAATATTGCTGTAGCTGGAACATTCATCCAAAAGGCTAATGCATTTATCTTTGGCCAATATAAATCTGGTGCTCCTATCATTTTAGGCAAAATATAGTTTGCCAATCCTGTAAATGCTGGAACTATAAAGAATAGAATCATTGCCAACCCATGCAGAGTTACTAGGCTATAATAAACTTGTTCATTAACCACAGGTATTTGGGCTAATTGTAATCTCATGGTAAAGGCTGAAATTCCTGCTAGAATGAAGTTAATAAATGCAAGCCATAAGTATAATATTCCTATATCAGTATGATGTGTGCTAGATAAAAGCAATCTTAAACTTTTATAAAATTTTATGTTGTGCTCCATGCTACACCACCACTATTTTACTTAACATAGCATAATGATAAGTACCGCAATACTCAGCACAGTAAATATTATAAGTTCCAGGTTTATCTATTTTTATCCACATTGTTGTTTTATAGTTCGGAAAAACATCAAATTTATATCCTAATTCTGGTACAAATAGCGAATGTATTACGTCTTTTGAATGCATCTCAAGCTTATATAACTTACCTGCCTTAATTTTTAATACTGAAGAAGTAGTACCATTTGGATATATAAATTTCCAATAAAATTGACCAGCCTCAACTGTAATTACTTCATATTCTGGGTTACTTGAAGAATATCCTAGGTAATCAATTTGGTATAAATATACTGCTGCAACATAAGATAGAACTCCTAAAATTATACTTGCACCGATTATTGTTGTCCATTCAAAATATTTAGCTAAGCCCATTTAATCACCCCTTCCTCTATCCCAAAATTTTATTGTAAAGAAAATTAAGCTCCCTGTAAATAAGCTAAATATTACTCCTGCTGCATAAAATGTTACTTTATATAACTCTCCTACTCTTTCTGGTATTGGAGATATTTGCTCAAGATAATTTCCAAAGTTTCCTATTGCTAAATATATTATAAATAAAACTATTATTATTGCAGACCATGCTAGAAAATCTAATGCTGAAAGTTTTGGGTCGTTATTTAATTTTGTGCTTATTTCTTCTGCCATATTTATATTAAATAACCTATGTCATATTTAAATTTTTTAAATCAAATACAATTTTATATATTTATATAAATATGTATAATAAGATTAAGTTGATGGTTATATAACAATGTTATTAAAATTAAATTTTGAATACTAATTTAGCTTTTATTACCTAAAAAGCTTTTCCATTGAAGATAAATTTAAATTTGAATAAAAGATAGAAAGAACATGGTATATGTAATAAAAAGAGATGGTAGAAAAGAAGAATTTAGTGTAGAAAAGGTAGTTGTAAGTTGTTTAAAAGCAGGAGCAACGCTGGAAAAAGCAAGAAAAATTGCTTATATAATTCAAGGAAGAATATATGAAAAAGATTTAAGTGAAATAACAGCAAAAGAATTAACAAAGCAAATATTGGAGCTTTTAAAGAAGGAGAATGAAGAATGGTATAAAAACTGGTTAACTTATGATAGAGCTGTAAAAAGGAGAAAAACAGAAGAGGAATTAAAGGAATAAAATAGATAAAATCACAGCAACGGTATTATTAACACCATGTGCTATCATAACTAATTGCAATGATAAATATTTTTCATAAAAGTATGCTAAAAGAAAACCTGCTAAAAATATTGCAGGAAAATTAACTATATCAAGGTGAACTATTGCAAATATAAACGCTGATAAAAGCATCGCAGAACTTATTTTCAAATATTTTCTTAGCAATAAATAAATGAATCCTCTGAAATAAATTTCTTCAACTACAGGGCCTAATACTCCTATAAGAATGATCAATAATGGAGATAACTTAATTAAAAGGTTTTTAATAGTTTCTTTATCGATGCCTGGCGGTATAGGAATTTGTGGTGTGGCTTCTATTCCTAAATATTGTAAGAATAATTCGTAAGCAGTTGACGAAGAAAAAATTAATCCTCCTAATCCTATTCCTATAATAAATAATTTGAAATTAATTTTATAAAGTCCCATGACTTTTAGCGAAGATTTCCTCTTTTTTGCATAAGATCTAGTTAGTAAAAATAAAGGTAAATAAAAGGAAAGAAAGACGACAATCATTGCTATAGATATTGCAATTAAAAATTCTGGTCTGTTTATCAATTCTTTTATAGGAATCGATGAAGGAGTTCCTTGGAAAGGAATAGGTATAAAAGGAAAATAGCGGAAATATAAACCAAAGAATAAAATAAGAGAAAATATTGTTATAATAGATACAACGAAAGTGATACCAATGCTTACAAAAAAAGTTACTATAACGTCAACCGCCTTCCATCTTGTCATTCCGCTTAAAGTGTAATTGAATAAATAACTACCACATACCGTACACATTAAAGATTTAACAGGTGAATTACAATAAGGACAAGATGAAATCAGTAAAGGATCTTTTTTCATTTTTACTTAATTTTAACAAATAATTTAATAAATTTAATCTAATTCCTTATAAAACAAAATCCATGATCTTTTAAATTCGAAACCTAGTTTTCTGTTTAAAGTTAAAATTTTATAATTGCTACATCCATTCCATGTTCTAATTATTTTGAAACCCTTTTGTTTTGCATATTCAATAACCTTTAATTTTAAAGCCTTTGCAATTCCTTTATCTCTGTAATCTTTAATTACGCCAGTTATTCCTTGATTTGCAATTTCATCATTTTCTTTATTAAGGGAGCTAAAACCAATGTATTCATTTCCTTTTTTAGCTATAAAAAAGGAATCAAAAATAGCATATGGATTATTAAAAAACTTTCTTGCCATTCTTTAAAATCTGGAAAATCGTAAAGCAGTGGAGAAGGCATATCATGGTATATTGTCTTTATAAGCTCATAAAGCTTCAATTTATCTAATTCCTTTTCCTCTTTTAAACTAATAACCTCTATGTTCTCAAATGTTTTGCATTGGTTATGTAAATTCTCAATGCTAATTTTTTCAAGATATAACTCTAATTCATAGTAGCTATAAATTTCATAAAATCCCCTTTTAATTAAAAAATTAATGCTATGGATATGTGAATTAAGAACATGCGTTACTACACTTTTTACATTTTC
>JAVVGB010000064.1:0-6167 GCA_032249315.1 Thermoproteota archaeon | reverse complement strand
AACATTGTTCCTGTCCTTGATCTTCTCAATTTCCTTGCAAGCTGCCTTAATGTTATCCTTTTTGGATATTCAAGATAGCCTTCTCTAAGAATTTCTGATATGATCATTCTTTCATTTTCAGTTATAATTAGATCCTTTGTTTTTATACTTTCTATTGTAATTAAACATTGATTATTGTTAAAAATTTTTGGCTTATCTGTAGATAGAAAATAAATGTTTATAGCTTTTTTGCTTACATTAAATTTATTTATATAATAATTTTTTAGATAAAATTTTATTGGACAATCATTTTTACAATTGAGCGTTAAGCATTTAGATCTATTGTTGCAAATAATTTTTATCCTTTCAGAATTGTTAACAATAAAATTTTTCCTTTTTATCTTAAATAATAAAATTAAGGAATCAGAATTAAATTTTAAGCCCAAAAAATTTCCATAGTCCAAAATTTTTGATAAAATTTGGCATGGTTTAAAGGAAATTTTATATGCTCTTAATGTCATATTTTTTATATTAATTTAGCTATTTAAAAAACTTTCTATAGATTTATATATAAAAATAAAAAATTATATAAAAAATTATTTAATTTAATAAAATGCAGGTAAGCTTGCCAATCTTATAAAGCTTGCAAAGTATAATGCTAACATTATTATAACTAAAAGAATTATTATTATTACTAAGGCTCCAACCTTCTTAGCAGCCTTTTCATCTTTTATTTCGAAAGGACTTATTAAACCATAAATTAATTCTGTACCGGAACTTTTTTTACCTGCTAAAACTGTAAAAACTACAATTATCACATATAAAATACCTGCTGTTATAGCTAATAAAGCACCAATACCTAGAGCTAAAGCTCCATTATACCAACCATAATTAATTAAACTATCAAAACTAATGAAAGTCCTTCTAGGTGCTCCTAACCATCCTAACCATGACATGCTTATACCAAGAATAAGTATACCTATAAAGAATAAGTATATTTGAATGGTAGCCAATCTAGTACTAATTAGTTTTCTTTCAGTAATTAGGGGAACAACATAATATGATAAGCTCATAAAAGCTAACGTTGTACCTCCTACTACAACAAAGTGAAAATGACCAGGAACCCAAAGTGTATTGTGGTAATTCAAATTAGGTTGTAATGTGGTTTGAGGTTGAGCAGTAATTCCACCAAAACCAAATAAAAGCATAGAAAAGAGCATTCCTGAGATTGCTGGATTTTTCCAAGGTATTTTCTTAAGCCAACCTAAAAGACCTGTATGGCCTGAAGCTCTTAATGTAGCTTCAATTCCTCCAAGTAAAGCTAAAGCATGAAGCATTGAAGGAACAGATAAGAAGTGAGATCCAACACTGCCGCTTGCTTGCTTTAAAGCATATGAGAAACCAGGATCAACTAAAATATGGTGTCCTATGCCCGGAACGACAAACAAGGTATACATAGCAAAGGCAATCCTTGCATATCTTTCATTTACAAATTTTGCTGCAACAAAACCTGTACCTAAAGCAAGTAAAGCATACCAAGTAGCAACCATAGCAGTAACATTAACATATTGAGCTGAATGTCCAAGACCCCAGAAAAACCATCTATAAAACATTACATCTCCAGCTAAACCATAACCTGCGCTAAATAATAAAGCATAAATTAAAGCAAAAGCTCCGTGTGCTACAACAACTAAACCAATTATTGCAGCTATCGCTGCACCCCATGTAACTAAAGGTAAATGACCAGAATATCTTCCTTCAATTCTAGCTTTATATAATGTTAAAAAGAATAATATTACAGCCAAACCTACACCTAAAGCAAATAAAATGTATCCTAGATAAAATATGGATGGTGCAACCATAGGAATATATGCTGTAAATAAAACAGTTGAGTTTCCAGTGAAATTCATTATATTCATTATTAACCATCCGCCTAGCATAAGAATGAATGCTAACCATCCTAATCTCATACTAAATAAAGGCGCGTTAAGTAATACTGTTGAAACAAAGTAAATTAAAGCTACTTCAAACCATAATATCCAGAATATTAGCATGTTAAATCCATGCAGATTAAGCCAATAATAATATGTATCTTGCATTCCTAATGTTTCTAAAAGAACAAATGAAGATCTTGTTAAACCTACAAAAATAGCTGCAATTCCACCAATTATTATGGAAATTATAGCCATTAAAAAGTTTAGTAC
Organism: Thermoproteota archaeon; assembly: GCA_032249315.1. Lineage (GTDB taxonomy): Archaea > Thermoproteota > Thermoprotei > Gearchaeales > Gearchaeaceae > SCGC-AAA471-B05. The sequence goes on along the minus strand of JAVVGB010000064.1, from coordinate 3,984 downwards.
TATTAACCTTTGTGCAACTAAATGTACTTGTAATCCTGTAACACTACAACGTCTAAATTCTGCTTCAGCCATTTTATCTCACCTCAATTTGAGCTTTCATTAAGTGATGATAAGTACCGCAGTATTCGTTACATATCAAATCATATATTCCAGGCTTATCGAACTTTATCTTAATAACATAAGCCATTCCAGGCATTATCATTAAATTATATACAACACCATCTTTGCCTATCAAGCTAAATCCATGAAGTATATCTAAACTTGAAACATGTATCCTATAAGTTACTCCTTTTTTTAATATTATTTTAGCTGGAGTAAAGAACCATTTTTGAGCTGCAATATAAACATCTACTCCTTCAGGTACTTCCTTATTTGCATATTCATCTTTAAATTTTAATGCAAGATTTCCAAACTCTGCAGGAGAAATAGCATAGCTTTCTGCAGGTACTTGGTGTTTAGCATCTATTATAGGCCATGTTAAAGTAGTTATAGCTAATATTAAAGCTACTACAATGGCAAGAATAAACCAAATTCTCTCTTCCTTTGTAAATGGTTTATACCATTCTTCTAAACTTCTAGGGAAAAGCGTCATTTAACGCCACCCCGTAGGAGGCATAGGATGCATATGCATATTTGATGCTTCAATTAAAACCCATGCTCCGTATACTAAACTTATTGCCATTGCTAATATTGCCCAAAGCCAAAGATTATCTAGCAGCAAAGCAGTAACTCTATTTATTTTTTGCTTCGCCATACTAAGTTTAACTTAAATTATGATACTTAAAAACAATTTTTTGGACAGTATCCAAAAATTTTTCTATGAAAATTAACAAAGATAAATTTTTTAAATATTTTTATAGGAAAATTACGATGAAGGCTATAGAAATTTTAACGAAAGAGAATAGAATCATTAAGAAAGCTTTAGCATTGCTTGAATTAACCGCTACAAGAATTTAAAGAAAAGAAGTATTCAATAGAAACTCCTAATAATGCTTTTAAGATTCTTAGAATCCCTCGTAATAAACATATTAACAGTGTTAACATAAAAATTAACAAGGATAATTTTATAACAACGTTTAAAATTATCCCAATATGGAAACTTACATACCTTTAGTTTATGGGTTTTTAGCAGGAATAACTGTATTGGTAGGCTCAGTTATTATAGTAATATACAGAAATAGAATAAGTCAGAAAACCGAAGGAATTTTATCTGCGATGGCTGGAGGAATTTTATCTTATTTAGCCTTGGAAGCAGGGGCAATTGTTGTTGAGATAATTGACGAAAACGCTAAATGGGTAACAATAAATAATTTTTTAATTTTAGCTATAACAACTACTTTTGCCTTTGGCGGTACATGGATCTTGCTTTCAAAATTGGAAAATGATTTGTTAAAAAGATCAAATGAAAGAAAAGTAATTTCTGGAGGGTTAACTCCTTATGCTACTGCGCTTATTATAGCTATAGGTTTAGGAGTGCATAACATAGGAGAAGGATTTGCAATTGCTTCAGCTTTACTTACAGGAGAAATAGCCTCAGCAATAACTTTTACAGTAGGATTTGCTGTGCATAATGCTACAGAAGGATTTGCAATAGCTACTCCTCTTATAATTTTAAAAAAGGAAAGAATAATGAAGTTCATAATAATTGCTTCTTTAATAGCTGGATTACCTGCTGTTTTAGGTTCTTCAATTTACTATCTAGGATATATTAGTGATGTTTATATTGCCAATTTGAATTCTATAGCTACTGCATCAATAGTTTATGCTACTTGGCACATTAATCTTAGCGCAATATCTAAGCTACGAGGAATATACAATCCTGTATTTTGGCTCTCTTTACTTCTAGGCTTAGTTATAGCTTTTATAACAGAGGGTATTGTTTTATTTAGTTTCTCTTGACCGAAAGATTTAAATACTTAAAAAAATAAGTTTTTCTCATATGGGGAAGCAAAAATTAATTTTGTTGGCGTAATAACAGCACTAGTAACACCCTTCAAAGAAGACTATTCTCTAGATTTGGAAGCATTAAGAGAAAACGTGCGTTTTCAAATAGAAAATGGAGTACATGGATTAGTTCCTTTGGGAACTACAGGAGAATCTCCTACAATAAAAGAAGAGGAAAGAAAATTAATAATAAAAACAGTAGTAGATGAAGTTAATGGTAAAATACCTGTAATTGTAGGAACAGGAACATATTCAACAGAAGAAGCTGTTAGGTTATCAAAGGAAGCCCAGGACTTAGGTGCAGATGGTTTGCTTGTCGTTGCTCCATATTATAATAAGCCAACACAAGAAGGTTTATATTTACATTTCAAAGCAATTAGCGAAGCTGTTGACTTACCAATAATAGTTTATAACATTCCAGGAAGGACTGGAGTAAATGTTGAGGTTCAAACGTTAGTAAGATTATCTCAATTTGATAATATCGTAGCAGTTAAAGAAGCATCAGGAAACTTAGCTCAAGTTATGGATATTATTGAAGCTTTAGGAGATAGAATAACAGTTTTAAGCGGAGACGATAATCTTACGCTTCCAATCATGGCTTTAGGAGGAAAAGGTGTTATATCCGTGATCAGCAATTTACTTCCAAAGCCAATGGTTGAATTTGTTGAAGCTGCGTTGAAAGGGGACTTTAAAAAAGCAAAGGAACTACATTATCACTTGCTTCCTCTTTTCAAAGCAGCATTTATAGAAACAAATCCGATACCTATTAAAACTATGATGAATCTTGTAGGAATGAAAGCTGGTCCTTGCAGGTTACCACTTTGCAATATGCAACCTCATAATTTAGAAAAAGTTAAAAAAATTCTTTCGCGATACGAAAATTACTTCAAATTGAAATGAACATAGCAATTATAGGTTATGGTAGAATGGGTAGAACAATTCATGAAGTAGCTAAAGAAAATAACATAAAAGTTGCTTCTATTATAGACCCTACCGATCCTGAGGCAACACATAAAGAAATAACAGCTGATGCACTTAAAGATGCTGATGTCGCACTTGACTTCTCTAGAGCAGATGCAGTTTTAAGCAATGTAGAAAAGGTTGCCAAATTAAAGCGAAACATTGTAATGGGTACAACGGGATGGTATGATAAAATAAATATCGTAAGAAAAATAGTTGAAGAAAACGACATAGGCTTCATATATAGTCCTAACTTTTCAATAGGCGTCAATTTATTTTTTGCAATAATTAGCAAAGCTGCAGAACTGTTTAATAAAGCCAAATGGTATGATGTTTATGTTTATGAAATTCATCATAACAAAAAATTAGATTCTCCTTCAGGAACAGCTCTACAAATAGCCAACATAATATTAAGTAAAATGGAAAGGAAAAAGAAGATTTTGGCTGAAGTAATAAATAGAAAAATAGAACCTGAAGAATTGCATGTAGCAAGCATAAGAGCTGGACATGTTTTTGGCATTCATGCAGTAGGTTTTGATAGCGAATTTGATAATATAGAACTAAGGCATGAAGCAAAAAATAGAAAAGGCTTCGCTATTGGAGCATTATTAGCAGCAAAATGGATCATGAATAGAAAGGGTTTTTATAATTTTGTTGAAGTCTTTCACGAAATAATCTAAAAATGATAGTAATGAAATTTGGAGGAACTTCTGTTGGTAGTGCAGAGCGTATCAGAAATCTCTCGAAGATTGTAAAGGATAACATTGACAGAAATCCGATCGTTGTAGTTTCAGCTTTCAATGGGGTAACTGATCATTTAATTAATTTAGCATATAACGCATTAAAAGGCGAAGTAAATCTGGACTGGATTATTAATAGGCATTTAAAAGTCATTGAAGAATTGGGACTAAGTTTTGAAATTGTAAAAGACGAGTTTAATGAATTAGAAATGGTATTGAAAGGAATAAGTTATCTTAAGGAAGTCAATCCAAGAATTTTAGATTTAGTTATGTCTTTCGGTGAAAGAATATCTTCAAAAATAATAGCTGAATATCTTAAAGAAACAGGAATAAATGCAAA
>JAVVGB010000063.1:0-6248 GCA_032249315.1 Thermoproteota archaeon | reverse complement strand
AATTAAAAAAATTAAATACTAAGCTCTTTTTTAATTTTCCTAGTTCTATAAATTAGAGCTATTATTACTGTAAGTATTATTATTAAAGATATTATTAAGAATAAAGCATCCCTAAATAATCTTAACATTATACCAGTTACCGTTGTTGGTGAGGTTTCGGTAATTGTTTGTGTACCAGTCTCAGTTCCAGTTCCTGTAATACCAGTAGTGGTGCCTAATGCTGAATAAACTTCATATCCTAAGCTAGGATCATGTTTCAATGTTTGAGTAAAATGAGGATATGTTAAATAAACTTGGTTTTTATCTATTGTTGCATTAACCTTAACTAAATTACCATCTGCATAAGCATCTCCTCCCCATTCAAAGAAGGGTGTTACACTGCCTACCGCTTTAAATTTAACTTTTAAATTTTTATCTTTGTATTCAAATTCATTGTTGAATTTTAATTGTAAAGCTAAGAGAGAATTATCATTTTTCCATGGGAATTTTTCTATATAAACATCGAATTTTACCTTGTAAATATTTACTGTGATGTTTTGTTCTAAAATTTTGAATGTTTCAGTTGAAGGAATTATATGATAAGTTAATAACACTTTACCTTGATTTGTTAAATTAGCTCTTTGTTCAATTAAATATTCTACTAAATTTCCTTGAGAATCTGTTATATTGCTTACTTCGGTAATCCAGTTTAATGAATGCAAATTAATAAAGGATATAACAGAATCATTGCTATCAAACATTCCATTTAAATTACTGTCATTAAATTCAATAAGCTTATCGAAAATTAACGTTATTTCTAGTTCAGTCTTTGTTAAGCCTCCTTTTTCAACAAAATTAATCTTTAGTACAGTATTCCTTTTTTCAATTATGATCTTTAAGCCTTCTCTTATCATCTTATCAATTTTCTTTATTTCAACTTTTAGCTCGTTTTCAATTTTTTCCTCAATTTCTTGGTTTATAACTTTTGCTTCAAATTTTATGATTTTACCGTTCAATCCGTTAATTTTTATTTCGTAAATGTTTGTTCCATCTGTTACTTTTATTTCATAAATAACTCCTTCCAACTCTATTTTTAATAAAGTATAATCTTTCTCACCAAAGTTTTGTTTAAGAAAGTTTATTGCTATATCAATTGCTTGTGATTGACTTATTAAGTTAGGTTTAGGCATTATTTTCATTCTCTCAAATTTAGCTTCAATTATTTTACCGTTGCAAGCATTTACTTTTATCTCGAAAACATGCGTCTGGTTGGTAAACTTAAATTCATAAATAACTCCTTTTATCTCACTTTTTATTAAAACATAATTGAAATCACCATAATTTTCTTTTAAATAATTTAAAGCTACCTTTATTGCTTCTTCCATGCTAATTTTATTCTTACATTCTTCCTTCATTCCTTTGTCTTTATCACTTGTAGTAGTAATTGCTAGTAATGGTTTTGATATTACCAGGGCTACTAATAGTGTTGCTAGTATGCCAATAACAGCTAACGTTTTCCAGTTCATAGGAAAATTTTATTTCAAACGTATATATTTCTAAATTTTTTAATAATTTTCCAAATTTTCTAGAATAAATTTTCTAAAAGTTTCTAATAAATTGGATATTTTATATAAATAAAATAAAACTTGATACTAAATTAATGTAGATAATTATTAAAACAATAAATGAAGATTTTTCTAAAGATAAACCTTTTGTAACTCTAATTACATTTAACAATAATATAACTGACCAAATTTGAAATAAAAGAAATAAAGCTTTTAGAATCCAACCTTGAAACAAATTATGTAAAAAATATCCTAATAAAATATCTAATAAATAGATTAAGCTAAATAAAATCAAAGGTATATAAATTATGCTAATATTAATAAATGTTTCTATTATATTAATTCTTTTCTTGTATATAAATATTGAAAAGAATTCAATTAAAAGATATATTATGAAGTAGCTTATCAAAAAGCTAGTAAATGATTGTAAAATAGTTAAATTTTTTTCAAATAAAAAAAGAATATGGATTTCTAGATTACTTATATAAAAAATAAAAATCGATAATAAAGAAATCAGAAGAGGAATGAAAAGCAACTTAAATCTATTTTCAATAATAAGATAAATTAAAGGTAAGCCTGAAACATAAGTTAAAATTTTAAAATGTGGCTCGCCAGAAAAACCTTCTTTTTTCTGCTCTTTAATAAATTTATAGAGCTTTTTGCCTTCTTCGTTTAAAAAATATTTTCTTTTTGGATCTTGCTCAACGAATTCGCTTAAAACAGATAAATGGTAATACAAGCTTCCTGTGCTAATTTTTAACTCATTCTTTAATTCTGTAAAGCTTAAGCTTCCATTTTCAAACAATAATTCGATAATCTTAATTCTTATAGGATTTGATAGAATTTCGTATAACAGTTTGCTTTTAACCATAAAATTTATACGAAAAGTTTTTATTTAAGATTTTTTAATTTTTATTAGTCTAAAATATTTAGATTAATCTAACATGTCATCGATAAAAAAATACTTATGGCTGGGCCCTGCGGTAATAGTAAGTGTAGCTTATATTGATCCAGGAAACTTCGGAAGCAATTTGGCTGCTGGAAGTAATTATGGTTTAACTCTCCTTTGGGTTGTATGGCTTTCAGGAATTATGGCTATGCTTTTTCAGTACATATCAGGTAAAATAGGAATAGCCACAAAAAAATCTATATCAGATATAGTTTTTCACTCAATTGAGAATAAATATAAAAATCACTCAAATATTTTAAAGCATCTCTACTTTGCACCTTTATTTGTTATGATTCTCGCTACAGATATGGCTGAATTTTTAGGAATAATTTTGGGTCTTTACTTGCTTTTCTCTATTCCTTTAATAATTGTTGTTTGGATATCAATAATTGATGTTTTAATTATAATGTTCTTTTCTGAGAGATTAGGTTTTGAGAGAGTAATTGGTTTTCTTGTAGGGATTGTAGGAATTAGTTTCATTTACGAATTATATATTGTACAAATAAATCCACAAGAAATTCTAATTTACAGTTTTACTCCAACATTAAAAGAATATGGTCATGTTTTATTGGCAGCAAGTATCATAGGAGCAACAGTAATGCCTCATGCAGTATTACTTCATTCCTATCTTACTTCTGAAAAATTTGAAATTTTAAGAAATAATGTATCGCAATTTCTTAAAAAACATAGAAATGAAACGATAATATTTTTAGCTATAGCTTCTTTGATAAATGCTTCTATACAAATAATGTCATATTATGCTTTTGGTTCTAAAGGTTATAATAACATAGATGTTGAAATGGCATACAAAATCCTTGAACCACTTTACGGTTTTGTAGCTGCGAACGTTTTTGCTTTAGCTTTAATTTCAAGCGGTATTTCTTCTTCAATGGTAAGTGTTCTTGTAGGGCAAAAGTTAATAGAAAGTGCTTTAAAAATAAAAACGAAGGCATGGAAGGTAAGACTAATATTAAGACTTATTAATATGATACCTATTTCTATAGCTATAATATTGAGTATAAATCCTATAGATATTTTAGTTTATAGCCAAGTTATTTTATCTTTAACTTTACCTTTTGTTATTATTCCTATAATTTTCATTTCTTCAAATAAAAAATATATGAATGAATTAACAAATATTAGATTAACTTCACTTTTATCTTTTATATTTTCTATAATTATAATTTTAATTAATTTTACATTAATTTATTTATGGATATCAGGAATAATAATTCATTAAATTTTAAAAGCAAATAAAATTATAAATGCTGCTATAAATATTGGGAAAACGATCGGTATAGCTGCTCTGGCCCACTCTTTAAAAGTAATTTTATGGGAGAAAGCTATAACTATATTTGGTACATTTCCAGGTATTAATAATCCTCCGCTTATTAAAAGAGAAATCAAAAATGATTTTATTTGAAATAAATTAAGCTCAGGAGAAATAATTGCTGCAGTTAATGTAGCGTTATCCAAAGCTGCTGAAGATAATCCTAATATATATAAAATTTCTGGTTGAAGATATTTGAAATAAATTTCAACTAATGGTTTATAAGATTCTCCTATAAGTATTAGGGCAAAAACAAAAATGTAAATTTTAATTCCTCTAATTATAGCCATTTTATAATCTCTCCCAGCTTCCTTCTCTCTTTCCCCCCACTTTAAATTTTTAGATAAGAAATATGCGATCAATGAACAAATAATAACGATAGGTAAAACATAATCCCAAAGTAGCCAAAAAAGAAATAAAAAGTCTGCATGATATGGTTCACCAGAAAGCTTATGTATTGCTATTGTTGATAAAGGCTCTCCTAAAGGTGTAAGGGAAGCGCCTACTCCTATAGATAATGCTGCTAAAACTAGTAAAATACTCTTTCTTTCTTTAGGTAAACCAAGAAACTTAGACATTTCAGCTAATATTACAGATGCAACAATAGCAGATATAACGCTTGACATTATTCCTAATAAAAACACTAAAAAGGAAAAAATTAGGTAAGGTGATTTAACTTTTTCAAAGAACTTTTCAAATTGAAACTTAAATTTTTCAAAGAACAACCCAGCTATTATAACTACTTGGAATATTCCTATTGGAATTCCATGAATAATTATTGGAGCTTCTGTTGCTTCAATTAATAATTCTAACGTTAGAACTCCTGTTAATGAAGAAACTAAAAATCCCATGATTAAAAAGAAAATTTCAAGATTCTCTTCTACCTTTTTAGATAAAAGGGGAGCAAGTAAAATTATAAGAAAAGTTACAGTGAGTATTATTAGGGTAGTATCAACCATATTTATTTAATTCATCGTTTTTATAAAAATTTTATAAATTGAATATTATGGATTTTATCTCTGTAACTTCTTCAAGTGTAAAACCTATTCCTTCTCTTCCAATTCCTGAATCTTTGTATCCTCCGAAGGGAAAGATTCCTAAACCATGCCTTGGCATATCGTTGATTGTAACGCTTCCACATTCGAGCTCTTTAGCTATCTCCCAAGCTTTATTTACATCCCTAGTAAATATCGCTGCATCTAAGCCATAATTGCTTTTGTTGCTTATTTCAATTGCTTCTTCAACACTTTTTACTTTTATTAAAGGAGCTACAGGACCAAAGGTTTCTTCCCAGCATATTCTTGAATTTAAAGGAACATCTGATAATATTGTTGTATCATAATAAAGCTTATAAAATTCTCCTCCAACTAAAAGTCTTGCTCCTTTATTTAAAGCATCTTCAACAAGCTCATGTACTTTTTGAACAGCTCTTGAATCTATTAAAGGACCAACTTTTACTTTATCACTTCTGGGATCTCCTACGATCCATTTTTCTCTTTCCTTTAATAATAACTCTTTGAATTCCTCATAAACAGATTCATGAACAAGAACTCTACTTATTGCATCACATCTTTGTCCTGCAAGTCTAAAAGCACCTGCTGCAACTGCACTTGCAGCTAATTTTAAATCTGCATCCTCTAAAACTATTGCAGGTGCTTTTCCTCCCAATTCAAGTTGAAGTTTTTTTAATACAGCAACTCTTGATATTCTTTTGCCTACTTCTGTACTTCCTGTAAAAGCTATAGCTCTTATGTAAGGATTTGAAACTATCGCATCTCCTATAATTCCTCCTCCTGCTGTTAAAAAGCATAGATATTTTCCAAAACCTGCTTCAACTAGTATTCTAGATAAAAGTGAAGCTATAATTGGAGTTTTGGAAGAAGGTTTAAATAAAATACAATTACCAGAAATTAGAGCTGAGCAAATTTTAGCTACTGGGGTAAATAAAGGATAATTGAAAGGAGTTATTACTGCTACTATACCTACTGGTTCTCTGACAATAACGGCATATCTTCTTTCTGAACCTTTGGCTTGGTCTCCAGATATTGCCTTATCCATAAGTCTTCCAAGTTCTTGATAAACAAGCTTTAATCTTTCAATTGATGCATTAACTTCTCCTTCAGCTTCATTAATTGGTTTCCCAGCTTCTATTACCAAAGTATTTACCAATTCTTTTTTATACTCTTCCATTATTTTTGAAGCATTTTCCAGCATTTCAGCTCTTTTATAAGCAGGTAAACGTTTAATTTCTTTTTGCGTTTCCTTTAAGTTATTGATAGCTTCATTTAAAATATCCAAATTTGCTAATGAAGAATATGCTACAATGTTTTCATCTATTGGAGAATATATTGGAAAAATATCCTTTGTTGTTATCCATTTGTTTGAAAAATAAATTTTAAACAAAGGTTTATTGTTATGCATAGTA
>JAVVGB010000062.1:0-6277 GCA_032249315.1 Thermoproteota archaeon | reverse complement strand
GTTAATTGTTTGGGGAGATAAAGATGATTTAATACCATTAAGAAATGCTTATATTCTAAAAGAAAAAGTAAAAAATTCGCAACTAAAAATAATAAGCAATGCAAAGCACGCATGTTATCTAGATAAACCTGATGAATTTAAAGGAATTTTAAAGGAGTTCTTATTAAGCCTAGAAAAATAAAATTTTAGAAAAACTTAAATCTTTAGATATAGTTATTAATTATGCAGACAGTTTATGATCATTTAAGATCTACTGAAGAAAAATTTATAAGATATGAAATTGATAAAAAGTTTGCTCCTAATAAATACAAGATACCTCATATTTTTGATCCACGAGTGAATAAAATAGAACTTGCTAAACTTATATTTAATGAATTTAATGAATTAATACTTAGTTATCTATTAAATGAAACAAAAAATATAATAAAAGAAGATATTTTAAAAATTATAAGAAGAGAAAAAAGATTTAAAGATAAAATATTTCAAATATATGAAAATTTAAAAATAAGATATAAAGCATTATTTGATAGACCTTGTGAATACGGTGTGTTTAGCGGTATATTAGGAGGATTTTTACCTAAAAAAGAAAAATGTACAGGATGCTTAAGATGCTGGCAAGAATATCCAAAAGTAGTAAAAGTTTATTATAATAAAGAATATTTAAAGTTGGAAGAATCGTTAAATTTCTTAGGTTTAAAGTTAAATGAATTCTACATGCTTTTATATGAAGCAGAAACAGGAAATGAATTAGTTAAAGGTATGGGATATAAAGGGCCTCAAGCTGGTAGCTTTTGGGATGGAATATGGCTTGATATGTCAGAAATAGTAAGACCTACAAGAGACGGAAAAGAAGGAAGAGAATATATATCTACTGTAGTAAATATTGGTAGAAAATTAAGGTATTATGACCCAAATAAAAGAAACAATGTTTTTTCTATCCAAATTCCAATATTTTTTGATTATATGGAAAATTACGATTATAAAATTGTTAAATCTGTTGCATTGGCAGCTAAGGAATGTTCCACCTTTGCTATATTACCCATTAAATATTATAAATCTTTGAAATTAGAAAATATTGTTCCTTTAATAAGAGTAAAAGAAATAGAAGAAATAAAAAATATTAATGTTATTGAAATTTTATTTGAAGATAATCTTAATGAAATTGAAAAAATAAGAAAAAAATATGAAGATAAAATTATAATTGTAAGAATAAAATCTGATAAATATTTAGAAAATAATGTTTTAAATCTTTATAAAACAAGTATAGATGCTATTCATATAGAATTTGAAATAAATGGATCAGATTTTACTGAAGAAAAAAATAATGCTAAGTATGTTATTAGAAAGATCCATAACTTATTGGTAAAAAAAGGAATAAGAAATGAAATTTCTCTATTAGGAAGCGGAGGAATAAATTTAGCTGAACATGTTGTTAAAGCTATGATTTGCGGTTTAGATTGTGTTGGAATAAATTCTGTTGTACATTTAGCTTTGCAATCTAAAATAGAAATAAAAAATGGGAAAATAGTATTTAAGCCAAGGAAAATAGAATTAGATTGGGGTAAACAAAGATTAATGAATATTTTAGCAGCTTGGCATGAACAAATAATAGAAGCATTAAGTGCTATGGGTAAAAGAGATGTAAGAAGACTTAGAGGAGATGTCGGAAGAGCAATATTTTATGAAGAAATTAGAAAGGAAGCTTTTGCAGATATAAAAAAGGCTTTTTGAAATGGAAGAGATAAATTTGATAGCTATAGAAAAGCATTCAGAGAAAATTAAAAGAAACTTAGCAATTTTACCTTCAATATTTAAAAATGATTTTGCTATGGGAAATTACGGATGGACAAAGGACATAATTCTTTCAATATACTATGAAGCATCTACAGGAAAAATACCAAAGAATTTGGAATACAGAATAGGAAATAGAGGAGATGGATTCGATGTTCTAGATTTTGATTATAAATATGATTTTGATGAGAAAGATTTTCTAAAATGTTTCGATGATATAGATATTTCCCTTGATTTAAATAAAAGAAGCTACGGTGAAAAAATAAAAATTTCTATGCCAATGTATGGAGCCGGAATGTCCTTTGGTTCTATAAGCTTAAATGTAATGTTAGCAAGAGCTATGGCTGCTAAAGAATTAAATACCTTTACTTCTACTGGTGAAGGAGGATATCCTAGAGAATTAATGAAATATAAAGAAAATGTAATAACACAAATATCTACAGGATATTTTGGTGTAAGAGAAGAAACAATTTTGATTACTAGAATGGTGGAATTCAAATATGCACAAGGAGCAAAACCTGGATTGGGAGGCCATTTGCTTGCTCCTAAGGTAACGCCTGAAGTAGCAAAAATGAGAGAAACTGTTCCTTTTGTTAACATTTACCAACCTTTTCCATTTCATAGTGTTTATTCTGTAGAAGATCATAAGAAACATGTTGATTGGATAAGAGCAGTAAATCCAAATACTTTAGTTTCTGTTAAAGTAGCAACTCCTACGGATATCGATATGGTTGCTATAGGAATTTATTATGCAGGAGCACATATAATACATTTAGATGGAGGTTACGGAGGAACAGGAGCATCGCCTGAATTTGCTAAGAAAAATATTGCTATGCCTATAGAATTCGCCATACCTAAGGTTCATAAATATTTATTACAAGAAGGAGTAAGGGATAACGTAACATTAATGGTAAGTGGAGGAATAAGAACGCCCCATGATGTAGCTAAAGCAATTGCTTTGGGAGCAGATGGATGCATTATAGGTTCAGCTGAGCTTATAGCATTAGGATGTACTCAATGTGGTAATTGTGAAAAAGGAGGTGGAGGGAAAGGATGCCAAATAGGTATTGCTACTACAAATAAAAGATTAAGTCTTTTACAAGATCCTAAATGGGGTTGCAAAAGATTGATAAACATGTACAAAGCATGGTGTTATGAATTAAAGAAAATACTATATATGTTAGGATTAAGAAAAATTACTGAATTAAGAGGAAGGTATGATTTGCTAATAGATTATGGTCCTAAATTTAAAGGATACGAAGAATATATTAGGTATTTAAAAGACTAGATTTTTAATATTATCTTTATAGCTTTAAGCTTTTTTCTGCTCATTTTATTTTTATAAATCTATTTTTAGAACTTAGAATAGAGTAGCTCATACAGAAAGGATATATTATTTACAGAGTATAAAATCTTAATGAAAGTAATTTTCATTTTATTAATTCTTATATTAAGTAATTTGAATTACTCTGTAATAGATTCCAATATAAATACACCACAAAAGCTTTTCGTATCTTTAACACCGTTTTTATTAAAAAATGTTATATATGATCCTCAAGAAGTAAAATCTCAAGAAGAATTCAAAGTATACATATCAAATTTGGAAAAAGGCTGCGATTTTAGAGCTACAACAATTACTGCAAAATATCTAGGTTCGACTAAAAATTTTGATATTTATTTAAATTCAGATTATACAATTAAAAACTCTACTTATAATATTTTAACCAAGGCTGCAGATGAAGTTTATGATAGAATTACTGAATACTTTAACAAAACACCTTATAACAAAGACGGTAAAATGATTCTTTTGTTTACTCCTTTAAATGAAAAAACTCAAACTTTAATGGTTAGTGGTTACACCATGCCTGGCTATGATGAAAATAAAAAAAGCATAATTTACATAGATATAAGTTTCATATCGTATTCAAATGAAATAGCATTTAAAGATATAATTGCTCATGAATTAACACATTACATTCAAGCTTCCTACATTTCATTAGAAAGTGAAAAGAGTTACGATTTATGGATAATAGAAGGTATGGCTAATTTTATGGCAGACTATGCAATATTAGGTTATAATCCAGTAGCACCTGAATTAGACTTTCTCAAAAGATATACAAATATTACTTTTGCAAAACAAGCATCTTGTTTAGATATAGAAGGCTATTTATCAAGTTATTTATTGTCTTATTTATTCCTAGTATACTTATCTGAAAAATATGGAATTGATATAATAAAGAAAATAATGGAGAATTATAATTATTACAAAGGTTTTACTTTAATCGAGAAAGTTACAGGAGAAAATTTTGCTAATTTATATAAGGAATTTATGCTGAAAAATCTAATAGGAAATTATAAAGAAACACCTTTTATCTTTGAAAATACTTATTTCAAGTTTGAAGCTAATAAGAAGATAGGATTGGGAATAAACGATTGGAAAATTAAGCCTTTAGCGTTTGATTATATTTTAATAGACAATTTAAGTTTAATATCTCTTGCAACTTTCAATAATAAAGTTCAAGCCATATTATATAACGAGAATCTAAATAAAACCGACAATATTCCATCCAATTCTACATGGTTTAAATTCTTTGAAGATAACAACAGATATACTTTAATAATCTTAAACTTAGGTAATATAACCGAAAAGTTCATAATCTCAAATTACAAAATAAAAGAAATAGAAAAATATGAAATAAAAAAAGGATTTAATAAAATTAATATTGATAAATTAAATATTTCATTAGAAATCAATTCAAAAAATGATACTTACTTATATTTTATATTAATTGAAAATTTAAATAATATATATGAAAAAAGTAAAATTACATATACCTTTTTCCTTTATTATAATGAAAATGTAATAGAATTGCCAATTTTAATTAAAATTAATTTAGATAATAAAATTTATCAAATTAAATATTTAGATTTAAAAGAATTAAAAACCAATATCATTGAACCAGAAATTGATAATAATATTCTTTTATATAAAATATATAATCAAAATATTTATTTAGAGAATATAGATTATTTTGTAAAAATTTATGGAATAGAAATTGAAAAATTACCTTTTTATTTTTCATTAATATTTTTACTTGCGATTCTATTATTTTTACAAATTTATACAATAAGAAGAGTTAAAAAAATTTGATTTAACCTAATAGTAACTTTACTAAATTTATTCTTTTTATTACAATATATAAAATTAAAAATATAACAATTAAAGGTAGAAAAGTGTAAGTTAAGGAATTGAAAAGGACATATATGTTAATTTCTGGTTCGAAATATCCTGTGAATTCTATCATAAGATTTACATTCCATGCTGTGAAATAAGTTGAAATAAAGTATGCTAAAGGAATGGAAATAATTATTAAAATCAAGAGAGAGATGATTACTATTAAAATAATCTTACGAGAGGTATATCCTAACAACATTAACATGCCTATTTCTCTTATTCTTGATGAAAGATTTGTAGCTAAAATTATTCCTATTAAAGTAATGTTAGATAAAATTAAAGATAAGGAAAGGAAATTAAGGAATACAAATGCTATGGCACCTCCGCTTTTACCATAGTTTATAGATTCTTCTTTGCTTCTTACTGTAACAACGAATCCTTTGTTGACTAATTCATTATAAACAGGCTTGTAGTCTCCTTTTAAAAATATTACATTTTCTTCAAGATCTCCAAACAATTTCTTAAAATCTTCATGGTATAAAACAACAGATCTTGTTTCCCTTGTATATTGGAAAAATAAAGGAATTTCTGCAATTCCAACAACTTTTAACTTATATTTATTTGTTCCTGCTTCAAGTTCAATTTCATCATTTAATTTGATATTTTCAGTCTTGGAAAACGTCAAGCTAACAACACATTCACCAGCGTTCGTTGGCCATCTTCCTTCTTTTAAATTTGGCATTACGCCATTATTAATTAAAAATGTAGCAACAACAACATCTTTTTCCTTCACCTTTGCAAAGTGAAAAACTGCTTTCCAAACACTTGCATTTTTTATTTCAGGAAGATTATTAGAGTTTCCTAAAGCGTAAAGAAAATAATCATAAAAGCCATTTAAATTTTCTATTGAACTACCCCAAGAGTCTCTTATATTATTTGCTGAAATCGTAGACGTTAATATAAGAGAGAAAAGAATTACCAATAGAATAGCTTTCCAGAGATTTCCGGCTGTTAAATTTAATGATATTTTGAAATTCAAATTTGGAAAGCTTAATTTACTTTTTGATCTTGAAGTAAAATAAAAAGAAAATAACTCTAATATATTCTTTCTATAGATATAAATAAAAATTGGTAAAATAGAAGATAACAAAAATATTAAAAATATTAAAAAGTTATTTAAAACTATTTCATTATTAAATTTATAACCGAATTTTTCTAGGAAAATCTCGGAAAAGCCTAAAGGAACAGACCTTAGTGAAGAAATAAACACATAATGAGATAAAGGAAAAGAAATTAAGTATCCTATAACAA